>JBCBHI010000110.1:0-9675 GCA_038525885.1 Bacteroidota bacterium | reverse complement strand
CTTGGATCACATCCTCCGCTTCGGCAGGATCTTTAATCACGGAGAGCGCTACGGATAAGTATAGGTTCTTGGTAGACCGGTACCAAGAACCTTCTTTGGCGTTAGCGCTCTCCGTGATTAAAGATCCTGCCGAAGCGGAGGATGTGATCCAAGAAGCTTTCGTAAAAGCATATAAGAACCTGGCTCGGTTTCAGGGGCAATCTGCTTTTAGCACTTGGCTTTACAGGATTGTGGTGAACACGGCCTACACCGCCGCAAAACGAAGAAAACGAAGGTCCAAATTCAATGAGGAGTACGCTCATGTAGCCCATAGCGCGCCTGGAATTCCTTTACAGGAGTTATCAAACAAGGAGCGTAGGCAAAAAATCCGCGAGGTACTCAGCCGGATGAAGCCTAAGGAGTCCTTAGCCCTGCGGTTATATTACCTTGGGGAACAAAGTATTCCTGAAATGGCTCAGGTGATGGACATCAGTCTATCCAATGCCAAAGTGCTATTGCACCGGGCAAGGAAAAGCTTCGATAAGAAGCTAGAACGCGATTTGGGAGGAGAAAAATACAATTTGTTATGAAGGAAGAAACACGCCAACACTACTTGCAAGAAAGCAGCTTACCCCCCTCTAGTAATTTTACGGACCGGGTAATGGATGAAATAGCTGCTCCGCAGATTACCTCCGCTCCTGGCTCTGTGAAACAAAACCATTGGGGGTTTGGGATAGCCTGTGCACTTTTCTTAATTCTAGGCTGCGTATTTGCCACCCGGTGGTCAGGGGAGCTATCCTTAGCCTTTCAGCGGAGTATTTCCCCGGCTTACATCCAAGCCCTTTCGCTCGGCATAGCTGCTTTGGGCATTCACATTTACCTAGGCATTCTTAGAAACCTGAATTCGGGATGAGATTTGGGCGTCTCCCACGCCGTCGCCCGCTATTACGGGCTTTGGGCTTGGGTCGCGCTTTCGGCACTCGCCGGCTGACGCACAACACCCCGACGGGTGGCCATTTCGGGCTCAGATAAAGCCTCTATCGCTTACGCAGAAATTTTAACCACCTGATTATTAATGCATTAATAATGCACCTTAACCCGAACTAGGGTAAGGGCCGTGAGAGTATAAAAAGGGGTTGTCTCATATTTGGGCGGGAATTTCGGCCCGCCAAATTTACTTAGGAGGTAAAAATCCTTTCCCTCTTCAGGGAAAGGTGGCCGGAGGCCGGAAAGGGTTTTTCCTTATCGGAATCACCTAAATGTCCCGCAAGAGCTGTTTTTCATGGAGCTAGGGTCACACGCGACTGAAAATTAAACCCCTGGTACGCCAGCCCGGTTCACCCTACGGGAGCTTCCCCTGATTAGGGCCGGGGTCGCGCTCGACAAGCAGTATCCAAAGGTTCTCCGGTCGCAAAATCGCATTTTCACTTTATGAGACAACCTCCTATTCTATAGTATTCCAGATCGCTTGGCTCACCACAAACAATAGTGACCCACCTCAATTAGACGAGTTGCTCAACAATTTATTATTCTTCCTCCTCTTGCTCTACAAACACGTCAGCCAAGTCTTTATAAAACAAACCCGATAGGGTGGTGACGTACACCTTGTCGTTAAACTCGGATATGGATGTGATAGAATTACCCGCTAGTCCCTCATTCACTAGTGACCTCGTTACAAATCCGTCTGCCGTAAATACCATTTCAGCAAAAAAGCTACCTCGGTACACGATAACTCTATCGTCTACTACCGTATAATTTTCATTCGAAGCTAAGTAGCTACTGTATTTTAACTGCCAGCTTTCTCCATCATCGTTGGAAACATAAAAGCCATCCTGAGCTACCGCATATTGCT
The DNA here is from genome assembly GCA_038525885.1 of Bacteroidota bacterium. GTDB lineage: Bacteria > Bacteroidota > Bacteroidia > Cytophagales > Cyclobacteriaceae > DMST01. The sequence goes on along the minus strand of JBCBHI010000110.1, from coordinate 7,844 downwards.
CACCGTTTAGCTCAAATAAGAACTCCGGGTTATAGGCGAAGTCAGTAAGCATTTTGACTTCCCCATTACTGTACACCTTGGCAGCAAATTTAGCGTTGGAAAGAATAAAATTATCTCCAATGGCATATGTGACCATCGACGATGAAAAAACATCAGATTCACCAGGAATTTGGATCAACTGAACATCACTAAACCGAATATGTTGGAAATCACTTGTCTCACGTAAATCATGTTCCACTTGGAATGCAATCAGGATGGCAGAAAAGAACTCACTACTTCCTCGGTAAGGGATCAAGACTTGATATTTGTTATTATAAGCACCAAAAGAATATCTTAACCTAGAATAATCAAATCCACGAAAAGCAGGATCGTAATCAGAAATATTTAGGCCTATAACAGAAATATCCAGACCACTTTTCTCTATTCCAGGTAAGTACCCAAAAACAAGCTTTCCGTTTTCATCATCGTCTTCATTCACCCTCATAATTATGTCGTCAGACAAAGCAACTCTCATGTCTTGGTAGTCGACTTGGAGAGTGTAATTCGTAGCCTGGTTAGCCACATCAATGGTGAGAACATCGCTTTTGCTCACTAGTTGAAGGTCCTTTTCTGAAGCACGGCTATTAAGCAAATACTTAAAGCCGTAGATGATATCCTCATGTTGAATCCAGGAATGATCCTTCTCTTCAATCATGGGTTCCACATCCTCAGTACACCCCATCAGGATCGCACAAATAGCTAAAGTTGGAATTAATTTCATGTTAAAGTTTTTCATTCAAGCTCAATTAAGTTTTGGTATGTAGTGACTAACAAGACACAAATCATGCGCCAAAACTGTTCAGCAAATTGGCACATATAGATTATTATAATCTTTGTGACGAATGCTCAATAGAAGTTCGTTGATGGAGGAGCAGGCATACACTTTGACCGTTCGTAGCCTCATTCATTTGGCAATCGGCCCCATAAGGAAAGTAGAGCTATATTCTATATAAAGCACACCCCATAGGCCCGAAAGCTAAGGGAAGTGGACCTAGGCCTATCACCTTCTATGTCAAACAATCCTCACTGAGGGGTGTGGCCTCAGGCCTTATTTTGGACCTGCTGAAAAATTCATCAATTGCCTCCGGCTTTAGCCGGATGGTAAAGAATTCCACAAAAACAGGGCTTTAGCCCAAAGAAACCGCCTCTCATTGGGCTAGGCGCCCCCGGCTAAAGCCCCAAATAATTCCACTGTTGAGTCACCGAGCTAAATTGGACTGGCACACCAGCTCAGTGCAATTGAAATACTAGTTTTTCGGCATAAATCGCTGAACAACTTTGGATTTGGGAACAGGAAAAAAACAAGGACGCATCTACAGATCAAAGTCTAAGCCTTTTTCAGCAGCCCCTATTTAGGGGCTTTCCAAGGACCAAACAATATATGCCGTTGCGTGGTCCTGCATTCTGGTGATTAGGCATCGAGAAACCCAAACCTTATAGGTTTCCAAAACCTATAAGGTTTAGCGAGCAAACCAGTTCTCGGGTTTTCGGTCTGATCTCTTCCCATTCGCTAACTGCATAGGTACAGGCGAGGGTTTACTTTTTATAAAATAAAAAAGGCTCCCTGTGGGGAGCCTTTCACTGTAGATATTTCAACGGCTATCACTGAGCCGGAACTGGCATATCACGCTTGATCTTACGTACCAATCCGGTGAGCACCTTTCCAGGTCCTTGCTCCGAAAACTCAACCGCACCATCCATGATCATGGCCTGCACACACTGGGTCCAACGGACCGGAGCAGTAAGCTGAGACAGTAGGTTTTCTTTGATCACCTCCACGTCCGTAGAGGGCTTGGCCGTTACGTTCTGGTATACCGGACAAGTAGGTGTATTGAAAGAGGTAGCCAGAATAGCCTCTCTGAGTTCGTCCTCAGCGGGTTTCATCAAGGGGCTATGGAAAGCACCATTTACTTTCAGCATCACTGCTTTCTTGGCTCCTTCTTCTTGTAGCTTCTCAATGGCAATTTCCACCCCACGCATAGTACCCGAGATCACCAATTGCCCAGGGCAGTTGTAGTTGGCAGGTACTACCACACCGTCTACTTCCGCGCACACACGCTCCACTACTTCATCACCCAACCCAATAACGGCCGCCATGGTAGAGGGGTTGATTTGGCAAGCATGGAACATGGCCTCGGCGCGTTTGCTTACCAAAGTAAGACCATCTTCGAAGGCCAAAGCGCCATTCGCTACTAGCGAAGAGAATTCGCCCAAGGAGTGCCCCGCCACCATGTCCGGTGCAAAGGTCTCATCCGTGAGGGCTGATATAACTGAGTGTAGGAAGATGGCCGGCTGGGTCACATTAGTGCGCATCAGCTCGTCATCAGTTCCACCAAACATAATGTCCGTGATTCGAAAGCCGAGAATCTCATTGGCTTGATCAAAGAGTTCTTTGGCCTTGCCCGAGGTCTCGTACAACTCCTTCCCCATTCCTGAAAATTGGGACCCCTGCCCAGGGAAAATGTATGCTTTCATGGGCTTTTCAATTTGGTTTATCCTTCAAAAATAACGGGTTCATCGAAGGTTTCATACTCCACCAGTAAAACTTTACCCACACCCAACGGGACGAAACTCTTCAAATGAAGTAGGTTTTATACTGATTCTAACGGCCAGTTGTCTCACCAATTGCTACCAGGAAAGAGGCACTCCTACCCTGGATGTTAGGTGGATTGACTGGGTGTAGGAAGTTTCAGAGTCAACGGTGATCTATTGATGTGCTACGCAGCAATAGGGCGAATCCATGGCTACGAGGTTAGTCCCAATAGTTCCCTACCCCTAGGATGGCTAAAAGCATGCGGGAGCTGAAAGGTGAAATTGTATTTACCCTTACTTAGGAATTAACCTCCCAAGACGTACGCTCCTGGCGAAATGCGCAAATATGATTTCCGAATTCCCTAAGAAGAAATCCGTACCCTTCTCGTACACCACAGCGAATGATGGGCAGAAGGAGTACAGTAGATAACCCTCCTTACCCAAGAATCTTCATTCCTGAAATCTGTAAGGAAGAAATGGTGATCAATTGCCTACAAACCGGGATCGCAATTCGGGAGTAGGAATTCTACATTCATCGCGTTTACCAAACCATTTGTACCGGTTTTTTGCTACCCAATTGTAGACAGCATCCCGGATAAATGGGGGAACGATTCGGAACACATACACTAAAGGTAGAAGACCACTGAGGCCTTTGGCTACCTCCAATGCTGCCCGGCTTCTTTTGTACACTTTCCCGTTTTTGATTAGCACTATGGAATCCAGCTGAGCAGGATCGCCCCCATAGGCTTGGATCTGCTCTCGGCCGAAATCAGACTGTAATGCGGCAAAGGAATACTTCCCCTGGGGGTCATGATCAATCACGAAATTGACGGAGCTATTGCACATATTACACACCCCATCAAAAAGGATTACCTGTTCAGTATGCTGCTCAGTTGTCACCATGGGTCGTCAACGAACAATTTGAATAAAGCCTTTAAGCGTCTCGATAGATTGTACAGGGTTGAGCGTTTCGTAAGTCACGTCCACCTTGTAATAGTATACCCCTTCTGACAGCTGGTTTCCGTTGGAAGCCTTGCCATCCCAGTTAATGAAGATGGTACGTTCTGCACCTTCCAGATTTTGGGTGTCGTAAGTATACACCCGGTCTCCCCAGCGATTGAATACCGTAAACTTGATTTCATCTACGAACCGGGGGCATAAGTTCTCTCCGGTGGATAACCGATAGGCATCTCCCAAGGCTACCATCGTTTCGTTGACACCGTCTCCATTGACTGTAAAGGCATCTGGCAGGCGGTATTGCGGACAATTCTCACGGCAAACCGGATCACTCAAGGCACTCTCGTTACCCGAACGGTCTACCGCTCCTATTTTGTAACACCCCGCAAAGGAAGGAAGGTCCTCATGGGTGAAGGTATTTTCTACCGTGAAGGCAATCTGCTCATACGTACCCGATTCTCCGGTACGGGAATAGTATATATTGTATCCCCGGATTTCGTCCTGGCACTCGGGCACCTCCGAATAGGCCCAACTGATGGTATTGCTAAAATCCGAGAACCCGCAGGGCTTGTCGGCCATAAAGGCTTCACAGTCAAACGATCCGTCAGGGTTTTCTACCGTAAGGTCTACCACGGGGCAAGGGGGAATGGTATCATTGGGCCTTGCACAAACGATGGGCGAGGTATTCAGCAGAGGGTCTAAGCTCTCTGTTTTCTCATTACCATAGCTACCCTGGGTTACCACATAGTAACAATACTCCTTGGTATCTTCCAGTAATACACCATTGAACCTCCCGGAATCCAAATACACAAAACCGAAGTCGTTTACTTGGATGGAGTCAATCAGCTCGAAGGTATCGACATCCTCTTGAGGGGCATCCGTCCGGTTACGATATATATAATGGTAGGGATACTCCTGCGTATTGTTGGACCAAGGCACCTGGGCTTGCCAACTCACTTCTATGGACTGGAATAAAGGGGTGGGTAACAGCTCTACAGAAGAGGCGGCGGCGGAGGTATCAACCACAATCCCAGCAACGTCGTAAGCAATGACCTCATAGTGGTAAGGTGTACCTTCGGTATTGAGGGATGAATCCCGGAATACCCTTTCAGTGGTTGTGGCAATCAGAGTACGGTCAGCACCGCCATTGAGCCCGGTCATCCGGTACAACTCGTAGTTATAGGGAATCGTATCGAGGTCAAATGGTGGCAGCCAGCTTACCTGAATCACTCCATCAGTCTCCCCGGTAGCTTCCACCGTCACTTCCGTGATCACTGGGGCATCAGCCTCAATCGTCACGCAAACTTCTGCGGAAGCATAGCTTTCTCCGCCGCTAGGTTCGGGATATATAGCCACCAATCGGTAGCAATAGGTAGCCCCAGGGGCAAGTCCTTCTCCTAAGTTGTTATCCAGGTAATTGGTGGTGCCAATGTCCACCTGATCAATCAACTCATAACCAGACTCTTCGGGAATACCCACATTACACCCCGTAGCATCAAACTCATAGCTATCTACCCTGCGGTATATCTGCATTTGGAAGGCGTTACCACAATCGTAATCATCCCAAAACAGCGCCGCAGAGGTACCCTGGATCACATTGGCATTCAGCCCTGTGGGTGCCGGAGCTACCACCTGTATTCTCCAGGTTTGGAAATCCGTCAAGGCGACATCGAAATTGTCCGGTCGGTCCTTGGCCCGAAACTGCACTTCGTAGGGGCGTTCCCTCACGTGCTGGCACAGAGTATTCCATTCAAAGGTTACCGTATTGGGCACCGGTCGGTAGCGGGGCGGACTAGGGGTCATCCGAGCGGCTCCAGGAAAGGTAGGATCGAAAATCCCTCCGAAAGCATCAATCTGCACCGGATCTCCGTCTTCATCGGTAGCGATAATATCGGCAGTGAGAAGCGTACCTGCCTCAATACAGGTATCCAAGGGGATTTCCAATTCTGGAGGGTTGTTATCGGTGGCCTCTACGATAATCTGCATATCGCGTATCACGTAGCCTAAGGGCCACCACTGCCCGCTCACCTTTCGCCATTCCACCACACTAAAGGCCACATTGTATTCACCCTCACCGTAAGGAGCATCCCATTCCAGTGTACCCGTAATAGGATCGATGCTGTAGGTGGCAGGGCTTGAACGGTCCTGAGTAGTGGCTACCGTAGGGCCGAAAGTATTAATATCGTATTGGTTAGGGTCTTGATAGTTATCTACGGGAGTAGCCAGGTCTTTCTGGTTTACTTCCAGATGGTAGGAAAGGCTGTCCCCGTCAGGATCCCAAGCTCCGGGATTGTGAACGAAGGTAATGCCCCGGGCTCCGCGGTCAATGGGAGGCACCAGGAAGATGGGTGAGTTATTACATCCCAGGAATGGGTCGATGCTGATCATCGTCTCCACATAAAAGGGAGTATTCACCGAATTGGTCATGTTAAGCACCCCTTCGTTCCGGTTGAACTCCTGGAAGCGAATAATGTAGGTGCCCACAGCCTCATAGGTGTGGATCAAACCAAACTGTTTCATCCGTACACCTGGGGCTACAATGGAATCGACCAGTTCCAGATCCGGCGGATCGATGAACCGCTCGGTGCCGTCACCAAAAAACAAGGTTCCAGGCCCCAGCTCTACGGGCGACTCCGTGTCTTCGTAGCCAGTAAAGGTGATGAGAAAGGTGAGTTCGGTACACGAAATACGCTTCACACTTATTTCGCCGGCTCTAATGTGGGTAGCCCAAGCAGGTATAGCAGAAAGTAGGGTAATGAATAGGGTGAATAATCTCTTCATAATCTTGCCTCCAATTCGAGTAACAAGCAAAAACCTTGCAAGGTGTTTAATAACAACTCGAATTTGTAAATATAAGTTGCGTATAATATCGGACAATTGCTCCACGTTAGGATGCCCTCCTATCCCAAAATCCACATTTTATACCCGACTTTATTTTTTACTACTTTGATGCATAATGCCGATTCCCTCAAAAAGGAATTTGTCTCTTAGAAAACAAACATTCTCTATCCACTCCCTGTTGCCCCACCGAGATCGGTAAATACCCGCTGGAAACGATTGAAACGTACAAAATCGGGGTATTTAGAATGAATCAAAATAAAAGTTAGTGAATTGTTTGTAATTCGTTCCGACTGTACCTTTGGCACCGTCCGAACAGGAAAAATTCAAAAAATTACCAAACTCTAAGAGCAAACTTCATGAGCTGGGCAAGCAAACTTTTTACAAGTTCATTGGGAAGAAAACTGGTGATGTCCCTGACAGGGATTTTCCTCATCTTCTTCCTCCTGGAGCACTTCATTGGGAACGTGCTGCTAGTGACTTCATTTGAAGAGGGAGGAGACGCTTTCAACCTATATGCACATTTTATGAAGTCTACTCTGATCATCAAGATTGCGGAAGTAGGCTTGTTCGGTGGGTTCCTCTTTCACATTGTAGAGGGAATCATCCTAATCCGTAAAAACCGTGCGGCCCGTCCTCAGCGCTATGCAGTGGCTAGCAAGTCCAGGACTACCTCTAGCGCCAGCAAGTATATGGGGGCCTTGGGCATCATCATCTTGGTGTTTTTTATCATTCACCTGAATAACTTTTTCCGCTACAAATACTTACCCACTGACAGTACTCCTGAGCATGTGGTAATAGATGGAGTGGAAATGGAGGATATGGCGGCGCTGGCTTACCATGATTTTGCCAGCCTGGGCATGGTTATCTTTTATGTATTGGCCATGGCAGTGATCGCTTTTCACCTGTGGCACGGATTCCAAAGTGCTTTCCAAACACTTGGATTGAACCACAAGAAATATACTCCTTTGATTCAAGCCTTAGGGAAGGGATATGCCATCCTTATCCCTTTGGGAATGGCATTGATTCCGGTATTGATTTACATAATGAACTTGCAAGCATAAACGGAGAGAGAAGATATGAGCAACCCATTTACTTCAAAGATTCCCGAAGGGCCGCTCGCGGAGAAGTGGTCCCGGCACAAGTTTAACATGAAGCTGGTCAACCCGGCCAACAAACGTAAGTACGACGTGATTGTGGTGGGTACCGGACTTGCTGGTGCCTCTGCGGCGGCTTCTATGGCTGAGTTGGGGTACAATGTAAAGGCCTTCTGTTTCCAGGATAGCCCCCGTAGGGCTCACTCCATTGCTGCACAGGGCGGTATCAATGCTGCAAAGAACTATCAGAATGACGGGGACAGCGTTTTCCGTTTGTTCTATGACACTATCAAAGGGGGGGATTACCGCTCGCGCGAAGCGAATGTGTACCGACTGGCTGAGGTAAGTGTGAATATTATTGACCAGTGTGTTGCCCAAGGG
>JBCBHI010000109.1:0-9693 GCA_038525885.1 Bacteroidota bacterium | reverse complement strand
CTGCCTATTCTGTACATACCCATGTGGAGGATTATTCGAAGTGGGTGATGGCCCTCCTGGCAGGAAAGGGGCTTTCTGCTAGCAGCTATCAGGAGCTTTTCCAGCCACAAATAGCCATACCGGAGGACTCCCCGTTTCGGCTTCAGGGGGTACTGAATTGGACCCTGGGCTTTGCTGAAAGCCAACTACCCTTCGGAAGTCTCAACGGGCATGGGGGAAACAACCCCGGGTATACCAGCCTTTTGGCTTTCAACCGAGAGAAAAAGTGGGGGCTCGTTATGTTTACCAATGCTGATCAAACGGACTTACCCCTACAGATGCTAGTATATTTAAATCAGGAAACATGAAACCCATACTTTGGACAGCTTAAGGTTGAATAAGTCAGATTATAGGATCATCGGTGGATATTTATTCACGGTTACTTGCTGGCTTATTTACATATTCAATGTAGTAGAATACTCGCTGCAAGAATATCTGATAGATATTCCTGCAGCGCTAGTTCAAATTGTACTGCTGCTAGTCATTTCCAAGTGGCTTATCGAGTATTACTTCGTCAAGGGAGGCAACCTCATCGTATTCCTTACGCTTACACTTCTCAGCTTTTGGCTGGTTGGGTTTCTTACCATGCTGTCGGGGGACTTTAGCCGTACCGGGTCCATACCCTGGAACCAATATGTTCCGGTAGGGGAGATAATCATTTCCAATGTCAACAACTCCATTTATAACCTAGCCCTCCCCTTATCCTTGCTATCAGGCAAGAAATACTACGAACATCAGCTCAACACCTTGAGCTTGGTAAATGCCAAAAAAGAATTGGAGCTGAAAATCTTAAGATCTCAATTCGACCCTCATTTCCTTTACAACAGTCTCAATACCATTGATGCCTTGGTGGATTATTCTTCCAAGCAAAAGGTAAAAGAATACGTGACCAACCTGGCGAGCCTTTACCGTAATCTGGTACAATTCAAAGATGAAGAATTGGTACCGTTAGAGGATGAAATGGCACTCGGGAAGAATTATTTATTCCTGATCCAGACCAGTTTTGAAAATGACTACGATTTTCAGTTTCAGTTCCAGGAAGTGCCTGCTGGAATGTACTTGCCCAACCGAGCTTTTTTATCCGCTTTGGAGAATGTAGTCAAGCACAACAAACCTATACCCAACCAGCCGGTGGAGGTATCCATCCAAATTACCCCCGACCAAATGATCATTACCAATACGAAGCACTCCACCCCCAGCCAAGGAGAAATCTCCGAAGGCACCGGGCTAGCAAGTCTGAATGAACAATATCTGTTGCTGAGTAACACCGCTATCACCGTGGTGGACAAACCGAATAGATTCGCTCTGCACCTTCCTTTGCTCTCAGTGCTAAATAAAAGAACAGGCTAAATGAATATTCTGATTCTAGAAGATGAATTTCCAGCTTACCTTAAGATTATTGCTATCCTGGGAGAGCAGTTGGGTAACGATTTTAACCATGCCCACGCTCGGTCCGTGAAGGAAGGAATTTCGCTGCTACATCCCACTAACACCTTCGACCTCATCTTTTCGGATATAAAACTGCTAGATGGTACCTCCTTCGAGATCTTCGATCAGGTGGCCACTCCTCTTCCCACCATCTTTTGCACAGCCTATGATGAACACCTACTCAAAGCCTTCAAAACCAACGGCATAGAGTATATCCTCAAGCCATTTTCACCGGAAGACATACAAAAAGCCCTACAGAAGTATAATTCACTTTTTGGCCACCAGCTAAGAGACAAAAAGCTATGGGAAAACCTGAAGGAGATGGTCCAAGAACAGCGAAAAAGCTATAAGAAGCGATTCGCAATTAAAAAGCATCAAGGAATTTTCCTGATTGAGACGGAGGAAATAAGCTACATTGAAGCCTTTGGAGAACTGTCCAAACTTATGGACACCGAAGGCAATACCCATATAAGTTCTACGAACATCGGGAAGCTGCACCTTGAGCTTGACCCTGACCAGTTCTTTAGAATCAACCGTAGCCAAATTATCAATGTGCAACACCTTTATAAAATGGAGGCGTACCCCAAAAACCGATTGGCCCTTTTCATGAAGGGGCAGAAGTCCACCCTCATCACCAGCTCATCTACGACCAAAGCCTTCAGAAAATGGCTCGAAAGGTAATCGCAAAACCAACTTGGGCCGTGTAGCTGGATATAGTATATCTCTGAGCGCAAATAAGTCCATTTCAGGGAGGATCATAGCGGGCTTGTTACCTTGAATCCTCATGGGTTTATTTGAACTCAAAGCCTAATCCTACCCTATTGAGAACTGGGCCCGAGGATAAATTTTGGAGGAGACGAGTAACCGGCAGGGCTGGATCATCGATCAGCTTGGTTTTCAAATCCACCTTTTGACCGGGAGATTTTCCGAGTTATCCAGCGGTAAGCTCCTTTTCCATTGGGCCCTGAATAGACCTTGAACAGTGGTATTGCACGGATCATGCTCACTAGAATCACCAGTCTCAAAACTTGGTTCACCAACGCGGGACGGAACAGAAACTGGTGAAATCATCTAGGGTCACTATTTTAGTTTTATGAAAGGTCTTATTGCTCTTGTTTGTATTTCCCACTTTCTGCTCCCCATTTCCCAACCCCAACCCCAACCCACTATGGAAGAAACCTGGGCTACCTATACAAGCCACTTAGAACAGTGGCTACCTGCTTACCATGAACGCTTGCGAGCAGGTGCTACGCCGTAAGCGGTGACGGCTCTAGAGACTGTGCTGGGCCTCCAACTGCCCGAAGAAGTCCGAACCCTGTACATGCTCAATGATGGTGAGGTGGATTCTTGGTTTATCGGTGGGGTGATATGCGGATTTACTATGCTCTCCCTAGACCAAATCGCCTCCACCTGGCAGGAGCTGCAAGAGCACAGCGCGGAGGGTCATACGGAGCTGGACAACTTCTGGACCCAGGTAATCACCCCTGAAGGAGCCATCCAGCCGCAGGAATACCATCCTGCCTGGATACCCCTGTTTACAGATTCCAATGGCAATTACATAGGGCTAGACATTGCGCCGGGAGAGGCAGGGCAAGTCGGTCAGCTCATCAACTTTGGGTTGGATGAGTACGACCGGATCGTAATCGCCAACTCCACCACGGAGTTCATTGCCTTTATCAATGAGCAGTTCGCCAACGGGAACGCGGAGCAGGCGATTTTTCAAGGGGAAGATGGTACGGCCCTTATGTTTGGCCTTACCCTCGAAAGCCATTTGACAGACGACATCCGAAACATGCGGTACGGGGATGAGGCCCAGGAGAAATAGGTAGGAGCAGTTGATTGCCCGCCCGTTTTCGGATTCCACTCAAGTTTTTATGACATATGGCCAAACTTGTCCCAGACGATATGTTATTGGAACGGACCTAAGAAAGAGAAATAGAGAGTCAAAGCTCAATACCATCGATCTACCCCATGAAACAAATCTTATGGCTGTTCCTAAGCGTACAACCCCTCCTGGCAAAGGCACAGAACCCTACTAATCTTGGTGCATAGATGTACAAAATCCTCTGTCTTTACTGACCTTCTGTATTACCTCTTTCATTTCCGTCTTGAAGCAATGCCGTCTTTAATCATGACTTTTGCGTCTACAGATAGATGGACTAACTTTAGGAAAGTCCTGTCCATCTGAGCCTCCGTGAGCAAGCCCCGTGATGAAAAACTCTTTGAAGCATTACATGCTGTCCCAGCTACCATCGCCGCCCAATGAAGCTGAAATCACCGAAATCCTTGCACTGTTCCAGATAAAACACTTTAAAAAAGGGGAGTTCTTCAAAAAACCCTTTGTTGCCGGAGATCACCTGGCCTTTCTCAAGGAAGGTGCCGTACGGGTGATCATCTACAAGGAAAACGGGAAGGAGGTGACCGCCCGCATCCGGCAAGACAATTCTTTCCTGCTGGACCCCGCCCGGCTTACGGGCATTACCCAGTCACCCATCGGCATCGAGTGTCTGGAAGACCTCACTTTACTGCTGGCTCCTATAGAAGATGTAAAGGCTCTGCTGGATACCAGCCTGACGCTGAACATTGTGATGCGCAAGCACATGACAGAGCAGATCGTAGAGGTAGCCCGCAACCAGTACCTATTCTTGACAGGCACGGCCAAAGAACGCTACCAGTACATCCGTGACAATCACCCTGACCTGCTAAAAAAATTCCCTCTTGGGTTCATCGCCTCCATGATCGGCATTACCCCTACACAGCTAAGCCGGGTTCGCAATCAAGAATAGACCGCTGCACTTCTAGATACTACACGCCAGTCCACTACGCTGGTAGACAGCTACATTTTGGGGAGTGATACATCGACCCACAATTAGTAAATATCTATTCCTCTCAGCGCACGCGGCGTAATCCCTGCTTCATCACGAGAAGATTCAACCCTAACAGCTCAGCGATCTTTTTTCAACATTTGTTGAATAGATCAAGGTAGGTGGTCCGGTACTTTTGTAGCATCCTATGAGCAAACGAGAAAACCCTGTGATACTTCGAATTCTTTTCACTGCATCCTTAGGTGGATTGTTAGCCCTAGGCAGCACTGGCTGTCAGCAGGCTTTAAGGAACCGGGGGCTACACCCAGACTACAGCGGGCCTACCTACGAGGTGGCCGACAAGAAAGCCTTGATAGTGACTACGAGCCACGCTGTGCTCAATGAACCCGGCGAAACCGACGGTGACCCCACGGGGGTATTTGCGTCAGAAATGACTATCCCCTACTACGACTTTCTGGATGCAGACATGGAGGTGCATGTGGCTAGTGTTAAGGGGGGCGAGATTCCCATCGACCCAAAATCCTTCCGCCCGGCGCTACGCGCACCCGAGGACGAACGCTATCTGGAAGACCCTATCTTCCGCGCCAAAACATACAACTCCATCCCGGTGGCCGAGGTAGATTTTAAGGACTATGACGTGGTATTCTTCTCCGGCGGCTGGGGTGCGGCATACGACATGAGCCAGTCGGAGGTGATTGCCGAGAAGGTATCCGAGGCCTACTACGAGTCGAACGTGATCTACGGCAGCGTTTGCCACGGGGCGCTGGCCTTTACTTCCGCTAAAGACAAGAACGGCGAGCCGCTAGTAAAGGGCCGCACCATGACGGGGGTAACCCAAGGGCAGCTAGACCAGCTCAACATCGCCTTTACGCCAAAACACCCAGAGGAAGAGCTGGTAAAATCTGGAGCCGACTACCAATGTAGCAGGGGCCGCCGAGATTTCTTTGAAACGCTAACGGTGGTAGACGAGGAGGAACGCTTCGTGACCGGACAAAACCAAAACTCCTCTCACGAAACGGCGCACCAAATTATGAGAATCCTGGCCACTAAAATCCCCTGATTACCCTATGACGAATCTAGGTGTCTTTTTGATAGGAGTAGCCCTGTTGGGCTCCTCTTATATCAGCCAGGCTCAGGAACCATCCAAGGCCGGCCCGCCCAATGTGGTCCTGATTTTGGTGGATGATATGGGTCTGATGGACCTGGGAGCCTTTGGTGGCGAAACCCACACCCCCAACATTGACCGACTGGCCGAGCGCGGGGTCAAATTTACGAACTTACATGCCTCGCCCGTATGTGCGCCTTCCCGGGCTATGCTAATCACCGGATCGGACAGCCACCTGACCGGGGTACCCAATCTGCCGGAAATGCTACCCGAAGAATACCAGGGCATTCCGGGCTACGAAGGGGTACTGAACGATCAGGTGCAGACCATTGCTACGCGGCTGAAAGAACGCGAATACAACACCTACGTGACGGGGAAATGGCACTTGGGCCACGATGAAAATACCCTACCGCATGTACGTGGATTCGATCGTTCCTTCGTCCTCTCCGGCTCGGGCAGTGACAACTATTCTACGGAGGGGTATTTACCCTTCAAACCAAAAACACAATGGTATGCAGACGGTGAGGTTACCGAGCTGCCCGAGGGTTTTTATTCGTCGGAACACTACGTAGATGAATTGATTCGGTATCATAAGGAAGAAGACCGGCCGGATCGCCCTTTCTTCTCCTACCTGGCCTTTCAGGCACTCCATGCCCCCCTGCAAGCCCCCACCGAGTATGTAGAAAAGTACCTGGAGGTATACGCCGAAGGATGGGACGTGCTGCGCGAGGTCCGGTTTGCGAAAGCCAAGGAGCTAGGCATCATACCTAAGTCGGCAACTATGAACCCAACTTTTGAGGGCCATCGGGCCTGGAAGGAGCTGACGGAGGACGAACAGCGGGACCACGCTACGGACATGGCTATGCTGGCGGGTATGCTGGAAGCAATGGACTACCACGTTGGCCGTTACATAGCGTACCTGGAAGAAGCGGGCTTGGCGGAGAACACGGTGTTCGTTGTGACCTCGGACAACGGCCCGGATGGTGGCGACTATAGCCCCCTGTACCGCTGGGCAGAGCGCACGCAAGGTTATCACCGCGATTTTGAGGAGCAAGGTGGCTACCGCTACTATGGAAGCCTGGGGCCAGAGTATGCCTCCGCCCTAGCCGCTCCGTTTTCCTACTACAAATACTATACTGGAGAGGGTGGCTTGCGGGTCCCCTTGATAATGATGGGGCCGGGCCTCCCCAAGCAGCAAACCGACGGTACTTTTTGCTTTCTTACGGATATTGCCCCTACCATTTATGAGCTGGCCGGGCTGTCGCCAGAGGCCAATCCAGGATACTCGCCCATCACAGGCAAAAGCATACTGCCCCATCTGCAAGACCCCTCCATACCCATTTATGGACCCCAGGAGGGCGTAGGGCTGGAAGCTGCCGCCTGCGCGGCCTACTTTCTGGGTGACTACAAGATCGTGCTCAACAATTCGCCACTGAGTGACGACCAATGGAAGCTTTACAACATAGCTAAGGACCCCACCGAAACGAAAAACCTGGCCGCTGAGGAACCGCTACAGTTTCAAATCATGCTTTCCGCATACGAACGCTGGGCCCAAGAGGTAGGCGTGGTGACCATGCCCGAAGGCTACAGTGCGCAGGGTGAGGTAGGAAAGAAATCGGTACGTGCGATAGTCCGCCCCATTCGCAAATAAGGATAGGAGTACCCTACTTACTGATTTAAATTCCATGTAAGTTACCCAGCCACTTAACGATACTTATACCCCTGAGCGCATTGTCCCAATTGGAGCCATTCAACATGGCGGAACCGCTACCTTTTGACCATGTATTTTTCCCCAAAAAGCTTATCCTACCTCATCATTTTACTGCTAGTAGGCATATTCTGCACCGGGGTGACGATGATCCCCCAAGAACAAGAAGAGGCTGTCTTAACCGTAGTGACGGTAGCTGATTTTGAGGAATTTGTGCGCCAAACAGGCTACCAAACGGATGCCGAGCGCTACGGCTGGTCATTTGTGCAGCAAGACGTATACCGGTATCAGGTAGTAAAAGAAGCCACCTGGCAGAAACCTGACGGAGAGCATCCGCCAAGCTCTCCCAATCTACCGGTCACCCAGGTGAGCTATCAGGACGCACTGGCCTACTGTAGCTGGGCGGGAGCCCGGCTGCCTACCTATTCTGAATATTGGGACCTGATTTCAAAGGACAAGCGCAAAGTGGTTTCTCAGTCCAATGCCCCCTTCTCTGAGGCAAATGCCGTCAATGTACTGGGCAACGTATGGGAAATCACGGCCACTCTTGTGAACCATACCGTGCGCCTGGCAGGTGGCTCTCGTTTGTGTTCTCCCACTACATGCCATGGTACATCACCAGAGCGCAAACTATACGTTGATCAGCAAACCGGAAACATTCACATTGGCTTTGCCGTCGTGTATCCCTAAGGGGTCCCAGACAGGAAAACTTCTATCTAGTAGTTTGGGATGGCAACGACCTTGAGCCGCAAAAATGATGTCTGATATGATCAGGCTGGTTTAGCTATTCAAGTACACACTTTAGGATACCCTGGGCACCACGAGGTCAAGAAGAGTAAGCAGCCCCTCCGATCCTTTTATCCCGCCACAAACGGTAAAAAGCAGTTCAGCGGTGTCGGGGAGAGTACCAGGCTAGAGGATAAAGCTGTCCCACACGGGGTAGCAGTGGGGGGAGTCCGCAGTTTAGACTTAACCGTGTCCACTTTGTGGGGGCCAGGGTCACCTCTCTAACGTCTTTATCGCAGCATAAACGAAAGCCACTCGATTGAGGGCTATGTGGTCGGGATTACTTGATTTGGACGGGACCGCTCAGGTGGGGCTGCCCAGGCCAGCGACGTCGTTGGCTCGAAAGTCCTATAAAAGCAAAAAGCTCGGTGATTTCTCACGGAGCTTTTGTTTTGCAGTCGGGATGACTGGACCCGGTTCGAACCATTGGGCAGACGGTCTCACCGATTTATACGCTCTGAAACAGCTCCTTGAGAGCGGCGCGCCCCCACCCAATTGATGGGTGGGGCGCATCACTAATTGTAGCAAACCAGATCAGGTTTGATAGTATTCTCTGGATCCGATAGTACCTGAAAAAGATATTATCACAATAGTGTTAAAAGACAAAAGCTACTGATGCAGTATTCCCGAATTGAGGATCATAATTATATCCAACTTTTAATTCAATTGATGATGAGTTGGTGTTCTTGTTAAATAAATTCACTATGCGATTATACTCGTCAGTTTTTGGATTTAAAATTAAGCCTGCTGTTATCCCTCCAAGAAATAAGGCAGTGCCAGCGATTAAAGTCCCGTATCTCGGCGGCGTTTCTATAACGTCTCCATTAGGAAGGAATTCTGTATCCCCTAATGCTGGTCTCACTCCAATTACAGCGATTGTCCCACCAACAATGGCCCCCCCGTAGTAAGAAATATTAGCCAAGCGCTTTTTCTTTCTTAACTCAACTACTTTAGGATTAATTAGGCTGTAAAGCTCTGGTTGCGCTAACTGAATGTCTTCCATTAAGTACTCAAAGCCTTTGATACTGTAGGTGTAGGAGCTTTCACCCACTTCCATTGTCTTTGGGACAACAACTGTCACAACATTCTGGCTAAACGCGGCCGAGGAAGCTAAGATAATTAGACTGGTGATGAAAATTTTCATGTTTATATCCTTTAAAATTTCCTAAATATAATACAGCTAGAAAAAATGTGCATAAAGCTTTATTGCTTATATTTTATCATATGATCAGGGGGATATTTAAGAGGATGTATTGGTCCCATAGCCTTGCACAATAATGTATAGGACAGTTCTCATTGTTTTGATCTGAAATTCCGAGGATGAACTCAGGTAAATCTGCCTTTTAATCACTTCCAAACATCGAAGTCAACTTTTTACAGTAGGCAAATTGTTCCCTTGACCAAAAACTATTCATTATCCTACTATGGTCCTTTTTTCCTGAATAAGGTGCCTAGAATGATTCTTGATCACTCCAGAATGTATCCACTTCCACTAATGGTTCCCCATAAAAAATCACCTATGGTATTAGCCAGAGTGTGTATGCTTGGCAAACAAAAAAGCCTCGCATTTCTGCGAGGCTTTTCTTTTTAGGCGAAAGGTTTCGCCTAAACTCTGTAGTCGGGATGACCGGACCCAGTTCGAACCAATGGGCAGAAGGCCTGACCGAATTATATGTTTTAAAGCCGCTCCTAGAGCGCGGCGCGCCCCCACCGCCCTAGGCGGATGGGGGCTGTTATTTCTTGTTTTCCAAAAAATACTTTATATTATAAGCGTTATCACTTAATTTAAAATAATTATGATA
>JBCBHI010000108.1:0-9694 GCA_038525885.1 Bacteroidota bacterium | reverse complement strand
GTGGCTGCCCACATGCGCGGGTGCGTCACTCGCGCGTACAGAGTAATGCGGAAGGGCTCATCCCAGTCAATTAGGGCTTCCGTAGTGGGTGGGTCGGTTTCAGGATCAGTAACGGTGCGCGTTTGCAAAAGCGCTACCCCATAGGGCTGGGATCGGAGCAGGCATTGGTGCCGTGCCAGCCAGCGCTTAGTGTTAGGTCCTGCAAGTATTTCCACATCCGGGCAATAGCCTTCCTCCTGAGTGTAGTACTCGTGAAGTGCGGTGAGGCGGATAGCTGGATGATATGACTTGTTCATCAGTTAGCGCCCAGGTTGATGGAGGATGTGCCCAAAGAAGGCGCTATGTCCAGAGTATTCACCTCTTGCATAGCCACCAGGCGTATTTTATACAGTACAGAGGGTAAGTATCGGGTACTCAATGACCCCCATAGGTTGTTCTGCTGTTCAAAGGAAAGCGTATATAACTCCGCGATCAGTTTTTGGATGTTGGCATCCAAAGTAGGGTGCGTTTGTCCATTGAAATAAGGATGGGCCTGGAAGAACTGAACTACCAAGCTTAGGTACTCCAAAGCTTGCTCGTATTGGTCTTCATCTTTAACTGTAAATAATACGTATAGATTGATTTTTACCTCGGGATGCACCCGTACAGGTTGACCATTAGGAGTCTCTTTGTAGAAAGATTGATCTTTGATTTTTCGCTCCTCTTCCAGGTTGACCAACGACATCCCCAGCTTGAAGTCTGCCCCCTGACCATCGTTTTTGGTCAAGTAGGTGAACTCCACTTTATGGGTAGACGAGGGTTTTCGCTTTTGTAGGTATTGGTTCAGCTCGTCTCGTAAAAATTTTAGAGCGATATTAATCAAGATGAAAAAGAGTAGGGTTCTTGGTTTATGTATTCTTTGAAGAACGTGTTCAAATTTGACAAACGATTGCAAGCACGCAAATGTCAATAAAGTTTTATTTATCCACAGTTTATCCACATAAATGATAAATTATAATCGAATTATTGCAATAAAATATCGCTTAAATAGTGTTTTTCAATGGATCAATCTATTGCATTATATCAATTATGACCGTGAAGGTTGTCTGGAATATGTTCCGTTTTTTGCTTCCGCAAAATCCAATATTTGAGACTGAAAAATTGATCTGGTTGAATTTTTTGCCGGGTCAAATAAGATTTTTCTGAATTTATATCTATTCCAATTCTGGAAAACCTGCCCCAAAAAAGTAGACGGATTCAATTTTCATTATTACAGGGCAGGCTTACAATTGAATCTTTAATAACTGTTCTAATAGTACAAGAGAACTATTAGAAGAATTTATTTGGGCAGAAAGAAGGCGATGAATATGTAATATTTAGTTTATGAATATATATGCTTATTAAACATATAGTTTTGTCTAGAAAGCACTTCAGATAGAGTCCAAAAAAAGCCCACTGACCAAGGCCAGTGGGCTTCTAAATTTTTGATCGGAGAGGGGTTATCCCTTGTTCTCGCTAAATAGCTCTTGAAGCTTACGGTGCAGGGCTGCTCCGCGTAGCTCGGTAGCAATGATTTTACCCTCAGGGTCTACCAGATAGTTGGCAGGTATAGAACTGACTGCGTACGTAGCCGCAGCGTCGCTTCGCCATCCTTTCAGGTCAGAGATGTGGTTCCACACCAGCCCGTCATCTTCTATCGCACGCACCCATTTGTTGCCGTCTTGGTCCAGGGATACCCCCAGTACGGTAAATCCTTGGTCCTTATAAGCCTCATAGGCGGCTACCACGTTCGGGTTCTCAGCTCGGCAGGGCCTACACCAGCTAGCCCAGAAGTCCACCAATACGTATTGGCCTCGCAGCTCAGAGAGGGCCAGGTCTTCCCCGGTAGGGGTAGTGAACTTCAGGTCGGGGGCTACTCCGCCTACGGACGTAGCTTTGATGATTTTGATTCGTTCGGCCCAAGCTTGTGTTGAGGCGTCGTTAGGAAGGGCTGCGGCCAGCTGTTCTGCGAATTCCATAAGGAAATCCATGTTGGTCCGCTCGTCGATGAACTGTACAGCCTGCAACGCAGAAAGCGATACCCCACGTTCCTTAATTAACTCCACCATAGACGTGCTCAGCTGCGCTTGCAGGGCCATGGCTTGGTTTTGTAGGGCTATCATCTTTTGCTGGTCTCCAGCATTGCGCGCAGCCAAAAACTCCTCATTTAGCTTGCCTTCCACCTGCTGCTTTTCACCGTTGAGCTGGAAGATTGCCTCCAGATAGTCCGTATCTGATGAGCCTTCGGTGGTCCAGGGAGCCCCGGGGTTCTGTCCGTCTACCGTGATCTCTATGTCCTCATCGTGCAGTACCATCAGGATGCGCTGTACATTTTGCACATTGAGCTGGAAAACAGCCGGACCATCCAGACTCAGAGTATGCGCAAAATGGCCATTGGCATCCAGGGCCAAATCATAACTGGCTACCTGGGTGTTGTCCTTAAACTGTACCAAGGTAATCGGAGCCCCGTCCAAGGGTTGTTGTACCGTGCCAAAGATGCTGATGGGCTCTGTTTGGCTGTTAGTACTAACTACATCGGCTGAGGAAGTGCTTTCCTGGCCTTTGGATTCGCCACAGGCCATCAGAACAGTGACCCCTAGAATCCAGGTGAGGGATAAAGCGCGTTTCATTTGTTGTCTAATTTATCTTGTAGCAGCTGCTTGGTCAGTTGTGGGTCTGCCTTGCCCTGCGTGCGTTTCATAACTTCTCCCATAAACATACCCAACAAGCCTTTCTTTCCCTTTTGGTAGGCCTTAATTTTTTCCGGGTATGTCGTCAATACCTCCTCGATAGCAGCCTCTAGGGCGCCCGTATCCCGCGACTGTACCAGGCCTTCTCGTTGGGCGAGTGCCTCCGCCGTTTGGTCCGGTTGCCGGATCATCAAAGGGAACAGCTGCTGGGCGGCCACAGTATGGCCTACTGTGCCTTCTTCTACTAACCGGATTAGACCCGTGAGCCGTTCCGGACTCAGTGGAAATTTTTCGATTTCCACGCTTTGATCGTTGAGATATCCTTTCACAGGCCCCATCAACCAGTTGGAGGCCGCTTTAGGCGGGGAACCGCCCTCCACCATCGCTAGGAAATAGTCCGCCATAGCTTTGGTATCCGTCAGCACCCCGGCGTCCAGCGCGGGTAGGCCCATTGCAGACTGCAATCGCTGTTCAAGGGCCCAGGGTAGCTCGGGCATGCCCACCCGGACTTGGTCTTGCCATTGGTCAGAGATGACCAGAGGGCTCAGGTCAGGATCCGGGAAGTACCGGTAGTCGTTGAGCTCCTCCTTGGTCCGCATACCGTAGGTTTTGTTCTGCTGTACATTGTACGTACGGGTCTCGGAGAGCACGGTTTCCCCGGCATCCAGCAGGGCAGACTGCCGTTGGATTTCGTAGTTCACCGCCCGGGCCACATGGCGTAAGGAGTTCATGTTTTTCACCTCCACCTTAGGCCCTAGCTTCTCCTGGCCTACCGGCCGGATGGAGATATTGGCATCGCAGCGCAAGGAACCTTCCTCCATATTGCCATCGCACACGTCCAGGAAACGCACCAACCGGCGGATCTGGGCCATAAAGGCCGCTGCCTCCTCGGCGGAGTCTATCACCGGTTCGGTCACTATTTCTATTAGTGGGACTCCCGCCCGGTTGAAGTCTACCCGCGTATCAGGTTCTCCTTCCGCATGGATGGATTTCCCGGCATCCTCTTCCAGGTGGATTCGGTTGAGCTGTACGGTGCGCTCTCCGGCTTCGGTACGAATGGGTACCTCGCCACCTACACATATAGGCGTATGGTCCTGCGTGATTTGGTAGCCCTTGGGCAGGTCTGGGTAGAAGTAATTCTTCCGGTCAAAGATCTGCTCGGGGGAGATCTTGCTGCCACAGGCAATCCCCATGCGCATGGCCTTTTCTACCACGGCTCGGTTCAGCTTGGGTAGCGTGCCCGGATGGGCCAGGGAAATCACACTGATTTGGGTATTGGGATCTTGCCCAAAAGCAGTGGCGTCCGGAGCGAATATTTTACTTTCCGTATTGAGCTGCGCGTGCACTTCCAGCCCAATGGTAGGAATGTACTTTTGATGATGTTCTGCCATACTAATAAAGCACCAGGCTTATTACAGGGATAAAACTACTGACTCTTTGCACAGCAAACCTAGCCAGACTCATGATTTTGCTAGACGGAGAAACGGCCTGGGGTATTGGGGCGTAGGACTGAAGTGTGGGTGCCTTGACCCTAAGTAGAAAATCTGAACCAAGCGCTGCCGTCTGGTGATTCAATTTTGCTTAGTTTTCTGGCGTAATGATCCCATTTATATATGTCTGAATCCGTATCCTATTCCCTACGCCCCATTTCTCCTGAAGATTTCCCAGTACTCCTTTCCATATTCCAGGAGTTTGCCACTTTTCAGCGCACGCCCGAGTATATGGTAAACAGTCTGGAACGGATGCAGGAAGAAAAAGACCTGGTCAATGGTTTCGTGGCGGTAAGTAGCTCCGGTGAAATTTTGGGATATGCCTCCTATTTTTTGGCCTACACAACTTGGGTAGGTAAGTCCATGTATCTGGATGATCTGTACGTGCGTGAGGCATACCGTAAGTTGGGGCTGGGCAAAGCCCTGATCGAGCGGGTGATTCAGGAAGCCAAAACCCAACAGTGCCACCGCCTGAAATGGCAGGTCTCCCGCTGGAATGAAAATGCCCAGGAATTCTACCGCCAACTAGGCGCCATCATCGATGACGTAGAAATCAACTGCCGCCTCAATTTAGATTGATACATTCTGTCGCAGGCTTCCAAGCCTGTGACT
This sequence comes from Bacteroidota bacterium, assembly GCA_038525885.1. Taxonomy (GTDB): domain Bacteria; phylum Bacteroidota; class Bacteroidia; order Cytophagales; family Cyclobacteriaceae; genus DMST01. The sequence continues at coordinate 4,884 of JBCBHI010000108.1, read as the reverse complement.
TTGCCCGGTTTGAGCCTCTGGCTCAAGTTAACCTAATCGAAATGCAAGCCAGGAGGCTTGCTCGGGAGGCTATCACAGGGTAATAACCCTGCGATAGAACTGCGGTCAGTGTTATTATACATGGGAAATTCATTATTTTCATCAATGAATTCCATTAATGTATGAGCCGGGCCTACAAGTTTCGAGATCCCAACCAGCCCTATTTTGTTTCCTTTTCCATCGTACGTTGGATGGACATTTTTACACGTAGGCACTACAAGGATATCTTGGTTGAAAGTTTACAGTATTGCATTGACCACAAGGGGTTGGTACTTCATGCTTGGGTAATTATGACCAACCACGTGCATCTGGCCATGGCCAGCGAGAAAGAACCCATGCACGGCATATTAAGGGACCTCAAGAGCTTTACCTCCAAGCAATTGTATGACGCGATAAATCAAGATCCACAGGAAAGTAGAAAGGATTGGATATGCTATATGATAGAACGGGAAGGAGCATACAATCCGCAGAATGTCCACATTCAAGTGTGGCAACAAGGGAATCGCCCAATTGAGCTCTCCTCGGCATACTTAATGAAGCAGAAGATTGATTACATCCATCAGAATCCGGTAGAAGCTGGCTTCGTCAGCCAGCCTGAACACTATTTATATAGCAGCGCCTTCGATTATGCCGGAGGCAAAGGAATGCTGCCCGTTGTACTAGCCTTTTAAGAAGAGAAACCTGTCGCAGGCTTCCAAGCCTGTGACATCAGCCCGTTTGAGCCTCTGGCTCAATTTAATCTTTATCGAAATGCAAGCCAGGAGGCTTGCCCGGGAGGCTATCACGGGGCTACAGCCCCGCGATAGTTTGTCTTGTTTATGGATTGGGTAGTTTCCAATTCTCTTTTGGGACTAAGTCAGCTGTGTTTCTTACCAATTCATCAAAGGAATAATCTCCTTCATCAGAAACGTACTTCTTCAGAAATCCTAAGATCAAATCATTCATAACTCTGTGACCCGTTTTAGGGCTAATGGTGCCTGCTTGGTTTATTTGCGGAATCCGAACCATCAACGGAATATCACTAAAGGTGCTGTGTCCGGCAGCGGTGAGGGTGAGCGAATAAAAGGAAGCTGAGGTTGGCTTGCTGAATATGTACCGATTGGCATCGGTGTGTTCATCTGGCCATTCCGAATTTAGCAATAGGCTGGGCACCTGCACACCTTCGCTGATCAGATTGCCCCATTGGGAGCCATCCAGATTGATAGCAGCACGTACTTCAGGTGCTGACAGGGATGCTTCCAAGGCTGCAGCTCCACCTTGTGAGTGACCCAGCAAGGCTACTTGGTCCGTGTTCAGCCGGTGGAACAAGAAGGAACTGGGGTCGCTATTCCAGATGTCTAACCGACCCAACACTGTTTGCATATCCGCGGCCCAGCGAATTACATTCTTGGAGGATTGGTATATCTGAGTGATACGCAATACGGCCGCATACCGCACACTATCCGACGTAGCATTTTCGAAGGCATACACCGTTTTACCCATTTCCTCTGACCAACCAGCTGCACTATACTCTCGGTCAAAAAACACCTCCCGCCCATCCGGAAAGCGGCTGGCCATGGTTTCGTAGGTGGGGTTAATATTGATCACCATATACCCATGGCTGGCTAGTTCTTCTAGGAGGGCATGGTACCCATAGGCGGGAGTGTACAGTCCAGGTGCGAAAACTACCACGGGGAAAGATCCTGCGGCCTGAGGAGCCTCCCAAAAGGAGTGGGTCTCCACATGATCAAGATACTGGAAAACGAACTCGGGCATGCCGTACTTGATGGCAAATCCCTTGCGCGTGGTCTCATCCAGGTATTCCACTGGTTTTTTGGTGCTAGAAGAGGCAGGGTACCATACCCTGACCATAAACTCGCGAAAGTCATTCGGATCAGTAGTTATATCCTCCTCTCTAGAGGTGTCCGATATGGCAAATTCATAAGCTCCCACCTGGTAGGGCCCGGTGGGGGAGGGCAGGGAAAATACAGGTAAGGCATAGCATAGCCAGGCCGAGACGGCAAGGAAAAGGAGGCCCAGCGAAAAGACGACATAGCGCACCCAACGGCGACCAATGGGGAAGGCCCGAACCCAGGATAGTACGACTAGAAGGGCTAGTGCTGGGGCAATTTGCCACCGAAGGCCCTCAAGCATCCATTGAAGGAGAAACAATAGGGGGCCAATCAGGGCCCAAATTCGGTGTGCTTGCTTGTTGAAGAGCAAGAAAATGGTACCGAAAAGGCAATAGGAGATCAGTACAATTTCGAAAAACTGCATGTGCTTGGATTAAAGAAGGATGGAGAATTGAAAAAGGATTAGTCGGGCTTAGGACCTGGCCTGGCCTTGGTGATTACTCTGGAGACCAAGGCAATAAGTAGCCCGTACAGGGCCGGTATGAAAGAAGTTTGTACACCCTGAGTCAGCAATTCAAGAGTAACAGGTCCCCACTCCTCAAGAGTTTGTAAGGCCCCAAGTAGACCTAGCAATTGAGAAAAAATTCCAAACACTAGGGCAAACATCCCTAGCTCCCGAATGCTTTTTTGGCGTATTGCCGCATCTTTGCCCAGGTAGGGAAGGGAAAGACGATGCATAGGGTAGGTGCTACCTACCAAAATGGCCAGTAGCGGGAGGGTTAGTATTCCCATGAAAAGCGGTTCTCCTTGATAGAACAATCTGATCATACCGGATAAGCGTTTTGCTTGCAACAAAGCTAGGGGTAGGGGGCTTTTTGCCGCAAGGTTAAATCCCCCGCTTGCGTGGTCATTCGTCGACAAATGCCTTCCTAAGGTAAAATGAAAGCGATATTTCGAAAAGAACTTAGTACGAAACGGCTAGGAGTGATCCTGCGCTGGGTGCTGGTATATGGCGTCCTTTTACTAGTTTTTGCCCAGAAAGCGGCTGGCTATCGCGAGGCTTTCTACTTTGTCTCCCTTCTGTTTCCGGTAGTACTGGGTACTTCCTATGTGTTCAATTCCATTCTAGTTCCCCGGTACTTGTTGTCGCAACGGTACTTTCGTTTTGCCCTGTATTTCGTGTATCTGCTAGTAGTATCCGTTTACCTGGAAACTTGGGTGGTGGTATTTTCACTAAGGTTCCTTGCCCAACTCGATATTGGCCTCCTGCCCATACCCATGAAGGATGTCCTGTATTTGGTCCTTTTGTCCTATGTGGTGGTGTTTGTTCAAGCATTTGGAATGCTGGTAGTGCAGTTTCAGGCCAACAAAAGAGCTATGGAAGCCTTGGCCCAGGAGCAATCTGCCATGGAAGAGGATTTCATAACCGTGACTAGCAACCGCCAACCTATACGGCTACGCTTAGATCGAATTAGGTACTTGGAAAGCCTTTCGGATTACGTGAAAATCCATTTGCTGGAAGGAGAACCCGTAAGCACCAAAGCAACCATTTCCAGTTTCGAAGAAAGTCTCCCCGAACCTTTCCTGCGCATTCATCGGTCCTATGTGGTCAATACTGCCTGTGTAGATCGGTTTACCCGAGACAAAGTACTGCTTCAGGATCAAGCACTGCCCGTGAGCCGCAAATACCTACCCGTAGTTCGCCAGAGATTGGGGAAATGAAAAAGCCCCACGGAAAGTGAGGCTTCTAAAAGGATGTTTTGAGAGTATTACCCGAAGATTTCCTGGCTTAGGCTCTTGGCAGCCGCCACCGCATCAGGCAGTCCTTCCAGCTTTTTGCCACCGGCTGTGGCAAAGAAAGGCTGACCACCGCCACCGCCTTGGATGTTCCTGGCCAGGTCTTTCACCATTTTTCCTGCATTGAGCGATTTAGCTTCTACCAGCTCTTCAGCAATCATCACTGCTATTTGAGGCTTGCCTTTGATGTCCGCCGCCAATACCATAAAGAGCTTACCTACTTGCTGCTTCAGTTCGAAGGCTAACTTTTTCAAAGCATCCGCACTAGGCAGCGCCACTTGCTCTACGATAACCATGGCTTCTCCTTGGGGTGCCACCTTCTTTAGCAGATTTTCTTTGATCTGTCCGGCTTGAGCAGCGTGCAAGGCTTCAATTTCCTTGGCCATGGCATTACGCTCATCCATCAAGCTTTGTACGGACTTAGGTAAGTCCTTGGGGTTTTTCAGCAATGCTTTCACTTGCTCTACTACACTTAGCTCCCCGTTCAAGTAGCTCTCCGCCCCCTCTGCCGTCACGGCCTCGATCCTACGTACACCCGCTGCCACAGAGCTTTCCGAGGTAATCTTGAAGTAACCAATCTGCCCGGTTGCGGGTACGTGTACGCCTCCACAAAGCTCCACCGAGTAGTTGGGGTCGAAGGTGATCACGCGCACAAAGTCGCCGTATTTCTCACCGAATAAGGCCATGGCACCCATGCCTTTGGCTTCTTCAATGGGCACATTGCGTGCCTCGCCCTTAGCAATGTTCTCGCGAACCTTGCGGTTGACAATGGTTTCTACCTCCGCCACTTCCTCTTCCGTCATTTTGGCGAAATGCGAGAAGTCAAAGCGCAGTACGCTATCGTTTACCAGGGAGCCTTTCTGCTGCACGTGGTCGCCTAGTACCTGGCGTAAGGCGGCATGTAGCAGGTGCGTAGCGGAGTGGTTGTTGGTGATTTTGCGCCTACGTTCTGTATTAACCTGAGCCCTGAAAGTGACTTCTGGCTTAGTAGGGATTTTGTCCGAAATATGAACGATCAAATCATTCTCCTTCACCGTATCCAGAATACGAACAGTTTCGTCGTCTCCCACCAGAACCCCAGTATCTCCTACCTGACCCCCTGATTCGGCATAGAACGGAGTCTGGTTGAGTACCAACTGGTAGGAGACGACGAAACTGTTCGTATTCTGGATACGGTGAAGGAGAATGATTTGATCGTTCATATTTCGGACAAAAT
>JBCBHI010000107.1:0-9704 GCA_038525885.1 Bacteroidota bacterium | reverse complement strand
GTATACTCCGGCTAGCCCTACGGCGGGCCAAACAGTGACGGTAAAGGTGACGGACAGCTCGCCCTGGGTGCATGTAGGCCTGCAGGCGGTAGGCCCCAATACGCTGAGTGGTGACTGGGTAGGGGTGAAGAATAACGGCAATGGCACCTGGACGTGGACCTGGACGCTTTCTGGGTTGGTATGGGGAGATTATACGCTGCGGTTTACCTCGGACCACGGGACTCAGCTGCGGGGGCAAGCTACCATGCAGGTAGGGGGCAGTACTAGTGCTAATAACGCACTCTTTCAGATGAGCCCGCCCAATCCGGCCCCGGGCCAGGAGGTGACGGTGCGGGTCACTTCTAACACGCCTTATGTCAACACTAAGCTACAGGTAAACCGGAGTGGCACAGCCTTTTGGGCTGATGACGCTGGGTATCAGGAAAATGATAATTACTATAACTACCCCACGCATACCTGGATTTACAAAATCCCTGGAAATCGGGTACGAGAAGGGCTACATAACCTGACTTTTGCGGCAGATAATGGTGCCACGGTAGTGGACCAAACCTCCATGCCGGTGCAGGCTCGGTCTATGCGGGCCATTACGAACTCCCCGTTTGGTTTCAATGGCCACTTTTGGTGGACTTACAATTGTAGCACGGTGGGTGACCGGATTCAGCGGTTTATTGATGAGTATCGGGCATTGGGAGCCCAAACAATTCGGATTGGTATTGACTGGAAAACTATAGAAAAGCGGGAAGGTGATCCGAAATATGCCTTTTATGATGAACTCCTCAACCGCTTCAATGATGCGGGGATCAGGATCATTGGGTTGTTCTACACGGCTCCTGATTGGGCGACGATAGACGGGCAGGAATGGAATTTTGGTGATCAGCTCAACCGTAGTAAGGTAGGTGCCATGCGCAGCATGGCGCAAAAAATAGCCCAACGCTATCCATTCATCAATCACTGGGAGTTTTGGAATGAGCCCCAGATCCATTCGGAGATGGCAAATGGGGAAGAGTTTGCGTTCTGGTTTCGGAATTTTTCGGAGGCTATCAAAGCGGTTAACTATCAGGATAAGGTGTCCTTTGGGACTATACTGGAGACGGAGAACCAAGCAGAACCGCATACGACTTCCTTTATCAAGAATGTAATGACGGCTTTGCAGGGCTATCAGCCAGATGCGATCTCAATACACCCCTATGGTGGGTATGACGTCAATAAGCCTCAAGTAGAGCTGGTACATAGCCTGGTGCCTCATATACCTCTTTGGGTCACTGAGTTTGGTTGGTTTAACTATAGCGAGGTAGACCAAACTAATGCTTTGGAGGAAGCGATCAATTGGTTAAGAAGCCGACCCTACGTAGAGTTTGCCACCATGCATATGTTACACGACTTCAAGGACCACCATGATACCTATTGTTGGTTTTCGGATGACACCACGCCAGGTGAGGAGGAAGGTAAACATGGGCTGGTAACGGAAGGGTTTTACCAAAATGCTAGTTATCGCCGGAAACAGGCATGGTATAAGTTTCGGGAGTTGGCCTTGGGTTTGGTATGTGAGTCTCCTAGCAACCTGGCGGCTAGTAGTATTACTAGAAGTACAGCGCGAATTTCCTGGACTGGGGTATCCGGTGCCTTGCACTACAGGGTGGCTTATAAGCCTAGTGCGGACGTAAGTGGCTGGAAGTATGTGACCACAACTACTACGAACTTTACCCTTACGGAGCTACAGCCCAATACGGAGTATGTTTACTTGCTCAGAGCGTACTGTCCCGCTCAGGGAGAATGGTCGGCATATACCAGCAACAAATATTTCACCACTAATTCGGGGTGCCAAAGCCCAAGTGGAATGGGGGCATCTGCCAGCAGTACCTATGCATCGGTTAGTTGGAATGCTGTAGGTGGGGCTACGAGCTACCGTATTGCTTACAAGCCCACCAACGCTAAGTCCTGGCTGTACAAAACGGTAGGTGGCAACCGGACTACCCTTACGAGGCTTACCCCAGGGGCCATCTATGTGTATCGGATCCAGACGTACTGCCCAGGTAATGGGTGGACTAGCTATTCCGGAAACCGGTACTTTACTACCCGAGGGGCTGTGAAAATAGGCCCCATTTTCGATACGGGCCCGGTGTTGCACCGGTCGACGGCCGATGAGCCTTTGCTAGGCGCGCCCATAGAGGTGAGTGTATACCCGAACCCCGTGTCCCAGGGGGCAGCCACGTTGCGTATCCAGGTGACGGAGGAGGCTCCCTTGAGGGTGGATCTGTATGATCCGGCCGGTAGAAACTTGGGAAGCTTGTGGGAGGGTAGCCTTGCGCCGGGCCAGCATCAGTTGGAGTTGGCCTTGCCCTCTATGAGTAGCGGATTGTATTGGTTGGAGGTTCGGTTGGGAGATAGCTCGCGCACGCTCAAGCTGGGGGTACAGTAAAGCGAAGGTGCCTTTTGGGTGGTATTCGGAGGATGTAAATCCACCTGAGGGGGTATTTCTGTGGGGGCGTTACATGATACGCCCCCCCTACAGAAATATGGAAACTCGGAGGTGATTGCCTCTGCTGAGTAACTCTATGAGCGCCTCGCGTAGCGGTGCTTTTGATGAAATTATACCCAGTCTGAGAACGGCTTAGCTACCTGAAGGTACTGAGGCTCTGCATGCAGCCATTCCTTTCAACCGAATCGTTTTTAATCTGGAGGTTGTCTGCCTGCGGGTTATGCTGGTGATGGTTGTTGGTGTCGCCGGGGCGCGCAGCCTTCGCTAAAACATCGGAATCCCGAACGACAACAACGGCGGGGTATTTCATCAATTAGGGTTATGTTAGAGTGGGTTGTTGGTGTTGCCGGGGCGCGTAGCCTTCGCTAAAACACCAACATGAGGGTACTCGTCCCACCGCTGGGAGCGGTAAGACGAGGATGTAGAGGGCTTAAATCTTAGGAAAACAAGGTGTCAATAATGCTGATGCCTGCCGCCATCAAGGAGGCTGACGCTGCGCCCAATCCTATTCTCTGCACTACGTCCCAAGGGTCGGTGAGTGCGAATCCGTAGGATTCTTCATAGGCTCTGAAGATTCCCTTCATTCCGCCATGGGCGTCATTCCTGCCTACTCGGCCCCAATCTACCAAGGGCTGATTCAAAGGAACCAAATCCTCCATGGATTCGCCACCCCCTTGGCCTCCCAGGTCCGTAGGGAACCAGAACTCAGCGGAGGCATCCAATACCTCAAAGTAGCCCAAGGCGGCATCTAGTTCTATGCCCGATAGGGTGGCATGGGCTACTCCTCTCCACTGTGCGGTGTGGGTGTGAATGGTGGCCACGTCAGAAGCTGATGGGCTTTCCATAAACTGGTCACTGGTTTGGATGAGGCTTTGGAAGGCTGCACTGCGGGTGGCTAGTAGGGCTTGCTGCTCTGCGTCTAAATCCCGGTCTATAGTGGGCAAAACACCCGCAGGAAGGGAAATACCCTCGGCGGCGGCTAGCCCTGCGACCTCCGCATCGATGGCTGTGGATAGGCTTTCCCAGTCGAAGAATACTTGCCCGGTGGCGCTGAGTTGATTGATCACTTGCCCAAGGTATTGGTTGTGGTAGGCGGCAATGGTGGCCAACTGTTGGTCCGTGAATGATCGGCTACTGCTCAGTGCCACGCTGGCCGGTAGGGACGTTGGGTCATGGCTTGCCAACTCCGTGGCGGCCAAATCATAATCCTGACAGCCCCACAGGGATAGTAGTAGGACGGTCATGACTCCGAAAATGGTTTTCATTTTCAACATCGTTTTTAGTTTTAGTGAAATTTGGAAGGAAAGGTAGAGCATCCCTTTTCTTGCCTCTACAGGGGCTTTGAATACGGTAGCTATCTCCTGGAAATCGGTAGGGTATTGGCAGGGAGTGGTTGGGTTTTTGTATATTTATGAGGTTCAGTATAAACCCTAAAACCCACCTTCGAATGCATCCACCAGAGCTGCTAAAAGCTGTGATCCTGGATGATGATTTGTCTAGCCGGGAACTCCTAAAACAGCAACTAAGCCAGTACTGCCCAGAGGTAGAACTCCTCAGAGAATTTGATTGCCCCTATGCGGCGAGTAAGTTTTTGTCTGGTACTGCGGTAGACCTACTGTTGCTCGATGTTGAGATGCGAGAATTCAATGCTTTTGAATTTTTAGCGATACAAAAGGAGCGAGCGTATAAGGTGATTCTGGTTTCGGGACATGCGGGGTATGCGTTGGAGGGTTTTCGGGCGCATGTGGAAGACTACCTGCTCAAGCCCTTTGGTGGGCTTACCCTGCGCAGTTCCATTCTGCGGCTTCTGGGGACGTCCCATAGTGCCGCCACTGTGCAAGCGGAAGCCCGGCTTGTGCCTGCTGGGTATTTACACCCCCAGCGCATTATGTTGCCCACGCAGCATGGTTTTTCCATGACTTCCGTGGAAGACATCCAGTTTTTGGAGTCCGACAATACCTATACCCAGGTGTATTTATATACTGGAGGGTCTCTGGTAGTCTGCAAAGCCCTCAAGGAATTTGAGCGTACCTTAGACCCTAGGGTTTTCATCCGCATACACCGGTCCTACATAATTCACCTCCGTTTTTTGGAGGAATATAGCAACCGAGATGGGGGCACGGTGAAAATGGCTAATGGACGGGTGCTCCATATTGCCCGCAGGAAGCTGCCCCTGTTTCATGAAAAAGTAAGAAGCTATTGCTATCCTCCGGCAAGGCTTGGGATATGAGGATTACCCTGATTTCCCCCTTGGGCTAAAGCCCAAAATATTAGTCCTATAGGTCACCGAGCTAAAGCTCAGTGCAATTGAAATCCTAGGTTTTCGGTCCCCACTGCTGAAAAACTTTGGATTTGGGGTAGAGGAATTAACAATCAGGCCTCTATAAATCAGAGGGTTAGCCGTTTTTTCAGTAAGCCCTACTTAGCTGGGACTGTTTTCCTCATTTAAGCGGTCCTTTACATATTCCACCTCGGTTTTTCCGTGGGGTTTGGCCTTGCCCTCATCATCCAAACCCACCATCACGATCCGCTCGATGGTGAGGATGGTTTCGCGGGTCATTTTATTACGGACTTCGGCCCGCAGGGTGAGGGAGGCGGTACCATATTTGACGGGTTCAATCCCGATTTCGATGATTTCGCCTTCTTTGGCGCTGGACCGAAAGTCAATTTCACTGATGAATTTGGTGACCGTTTTGGGGTTTTCTAGCTGAATGATGGCGTACAAGGCGGCTTCTTCGTCTATCCATTCCAGCAGTCTGCCTCCAAACAAAGTACGGTTAGGATTTAAGTCTTCGGGTTTCACCCATTTGCGTGTGTGGAAATTCATATTGGTGCTGTTTTGTGGTGTTTACAATTCATGAAATTGAAATAAGCCGAAGGTGAGGGTACCGATCCCCCACCTTCAGTCTACCATGGCTCCTCTTGCTGAGGCCCGGTTACCTGGGGTCGAGGTAGGCGGAGTACATCCATACCAGTTTTTCTTGTTGGCTGATGTAGTCGCTCATGAGGGAGTTGGTCCCTTCGTCGTCATTATCGCCTGATAGTTTCAGCAACTCCCGCTCTAGCGGTAGCAGAGTGGCATAGGCCTGCAAAACCCATTTGACGGCTTCCTTACCCTCCGAAATTTTGTGGGCTTCCTGTACTTCCGACATGGACAGGAAGTCTGAATATCGGTGTACGGGGGTAAAGCCTAAGGTGAGTATCCGCTCGGCGATCTCGTCAATTTTCTCCTGCAAGTCGTTGTATAGTTCTTCGAACTTTAGGTGTAGTTCAAAGAACTTCTCACCTCGGATATTCCAGTGGAAGCCCCGGGCATTCATGTAGAATATTTTGTAGTTGGCCAGCAGTAAATTCAGTTTATCAGAGACAACTTTTGAGGATTCTTGGTCCAATCCTATTTGGTTCAAATTGTGCTTTTCCATACGATTCGTTTTTTGATGGAACAAAGGTTCTCAAAGAATGCGTATTGATCAAATTAATAATTGAAACACATTCATTTACAAAACCAATAAAGGGAAAGGTAAGTTCCCCTGAACCAAGGTTACTGCTGGATGAATTTGGGGGTGTTTTGTGGGGGCGGTTAAGGAGGGGGCAAGCAGTCTATATTTCTGTAGGTGGAGTAGCATGCTACCCCACCTACAGAAATATAGGTTGGTGAGGGGGTTTTGGTGTTGCCGGGGCGCGTTGGCCCTGCTAAAACATCGGGATCCCGAACGACAACAACGGCAAGGTAGGATCTTACCTGGGAACTAAGTTCCCGGTTGGGGGCTTTCGGGCGGAAGAAACTTCCACCCGAGATGAGGCTTCCATGTGAGATGGGGAGAGATGGGCTTGAATAGGGTGGATAATAGGAAAAATAGCTGGTTGAGTTGGCTGCATACGGGTGGGCTACCACAAGGACGAGGAGATCAGGCACCGGCTGCTGAGCGGCGCGTGCGACAACCGCGCACAATAGGCCGGGTCGTTCTGTTGTTCCTCGGTGTCGAGGTGGAAGGAGGCCTGGGGCTTGTTTCGGGAGATCCCGGTCCCCTGCACGGGGAAGTTTTCTTGGTTCTTGTTTTTCATCGGATTACTAGCTTTTGAAATGGAGAAATAAACACCGGGCTTGGTCACGATGGAGGGGCCCTGGTGCGGATGGTGTTTAGAAGAAGCTGCCAAGGGCTTTGGCGGCTAGCGGAATACCTACACCCAGCAGGGTGCCGATCAGTGAGGGGTTTACTTCGCCGTGATGGGCTCCTTGTGAGGAACGAACCACGCCTTTGCCTTGTACGGGTAGATGGGAGGGCTTATCCATGAGGTTGGAATCTAATGGGTGGGAAGGGTAGGCTGAGTGGATCTGCCCACTCAGCCTGTTGGTTTACCTTACAGCCCTTGAGCCAATTGGTTAGCTACGTTCAAGCCTGTTTTCAACAAGCCACCCCAGTTGAAAGAAGCGTCTACGCCTCCTTGGATAGAACCTGAATTGGAACGTTGTACACCTTTGCCTTGCACGGGTGAAGCACTGAATTTTGCATTTTGCATTTTGTTTGTGTTTAAAAGGTTAACATCTATTTATTATCTCAAGTGAGATCAGCTATGGTGGGCAACACTTAGTTGCCGCGTCGCACGGCCGAGCAGTTGCAGCCCGGGCAGCGCGATGACATGGAGCAGCACATGCTGCAGTTGGCACTGGCCCATACTCCGCCAGTGACGGCGCCCTGGCTGGTGCGCAGGATGCCTTTCCCCTGTAGGGGGAGGTAGGATATATTCATGGTGATGGGGGTTTTGAGGACTAGTAGATGTACCAGGTTCTGGGCTCGCCGATGGCCACGGGAATGACCCGACTGACGTCGATGGTGAAGCGCCATACCTTGGGGGCATACTTCTGCCGGTTCATGGGATTAAAGAAGGAGATCATTACGTCCTGGCAGTCCGAGTCGGGACGGCAGATACTGCTCTTGGTCACGTTGATGTCCTTGAGCACGTACCCCTGAGACAGCTCATGGCTGATGGCCTTGGCTACGTTGAAGATGTTGGTAGCCGCGTAGTTGATGGCCCGGTCACCCGAGGTGACTCCCAGGTTCTGTAGTTCGAAGTAGATCCGGTTGACGAAGTTGAGGATCCGCCCGGGGATATCACCCTTTCCGTCCTTGAGCCACTCATCGTTTTCTTTGTCCTTATCGGTTTTGATGATTTCGGTGACGTCTTTTACCAGATCCATAGCCCGCCAGTTGTACATGGCCCGCAGGTTAGGCCGGATCACCGGAATCACCTGCCCGGAGAGTAGTTTCACTTGCCCTTCTATGTGGCCGGGTACGGAGATCATGTCGATGCGAACGGCATCGGGTCCGTCATCCTCGTATTTGGCGGGGTCCAGGAAGTCCCGCAGCCGTTGATATATTTCTACCTCGAAGGCATTGGACGGCTTGATGGCGTAGATGGGGGTGTTGTCATGGTTGACCGTCCAGATAACCCGCGAGGAGTCAAAGGTGCTGGGTGGTACCTCATGGTCTGGCTGACCATTGAGGTAAGCCAGCAGCTGAAACGGATCGCTGGGGTTGGGGTACTCGATGTCCTTCCCTTCTTTATCCTTGATACCCATCATGTAGAACTTGAAGGAGTCCAGCACGGCGTCGGTACCAAAGTCTACCCCCAAAGAGCCCAACGCATATACAATCTGCTGGCCGTCCGACTGGCAACCGCAGGACGGTTCTACAGCGCTGGGCAGCACTTCACTAGGCGATACCTCGCTGGGTGCCATTGTGCTGGGCGCCACCGCGCTCGGAGTCACCACGCTGGCATTAGGGATTGGGGTAGTAGGTGCCGCTGAGGGGGCTACCTCTACGGTGCTATCGGCTGCGGTGAGTTCGGCCGCTACCTCACTGGGCACCACGGCCTGGCTCACAGTTTCGGTAGGCGGGCTGGCTTCAGAAGCCACTACTTCGCTTGTTGTTTCGCTCATTTTTGTATGGATTAAAGGTTTGTTTTCTCTTTCGGTAGGGGGGGCTTCGGCTGACCTATGGAGGTATTCTGCGGCTCCCTGTAGGTTGATTCTGCCGCGGAGCAGCCGTTCGCAGTAGGCTGCCTGGCCCTCCTGCTGGGCAGGGGTGCAGGGAACTGCGGTGGCCAGTAGGGCTTCTTTGATGTGGGCAAAGGGAGCCTGAGGAAATCTGGCTTTGAGGAGGGCGATGGCCCCCGTAACCAATGGCGTAGCAAAGCTGGTACCGTCGCGGAGTACGGTCTGGTCGGTGCCAGCCAGGGCACCCTTGATGTGGGCTCCTGGGGCCATAAGGCCATTGCTGTGGTAGGCGGCTCCCCAGTTGCTAAACTCCATGGGGTGCCCGGCATCGTCCAAGGCCCCAACGGCCATGACGGAGGGGTCGGCCGCCGGTACGTGCAGGCAGTTGCAGCCGTTATTCCCGGCTGCGGCCACGATGAGCACCCCACGGTCCTGGCACTTCTGGAGGGCTTTCTTCAGGATGGGCGAGGATTCCCCGTCAGCTGATCGTTCTCCCCCGCTGATGTTGATGAGGTACTCCCCGCCGTGTTTCTCCTGGTGTTGTAGCACGTACTCGATGGCCCGGCCTAGCTCTACTTGGTTGCTAGACAGCAAATGCCCCTGGGCATTCTCGCGGAAGATGGGCACCGAGATGGCCCTGCAAGGGGGGGCTACGCCGACCACGGGGCTGCCTGGCTGACCCAGGATGGTGCTGGCTACGTGCGTGCCGTGCTGGGCGGCTGTGCCCAGAGCATGGGCAGTGGGCTGTAATACGGTAAGGCGTGCCTTTTGTAGGGAGGGGTGCCTCAGATCTACTGGCCCGTCCAGAATGGCAATGCAGACATCTGGGCTGCCCAGGGTGGCTTGTTGCAGGTGTTGTATATCGGTCCAGAAGGATGGCATAGTCGTCTGTTTTAGCGGTCAAGGCAGGGTGGTTTGCCGTTGACGAAGGCTAAAGTAGTGGGACTATGCAGGGGCGCTAAACCACAAAAAATCTACCATTTCATTTTCAATTCTTCTTTCACAGGTAGGGCCACTGGGTAAGGCTTTGGGTATAAAAAGGCGGGATAGTGTATGGCTGGAATAAAGTAGTATGAAATGTGCCTAAGGGGCCAGAAGGACTTGGCGAATTGGGGGGGAGGGGACGATTGGAGGTGCAAAATTCAACAGGATGGAATCTGCGAAAAGAAATCATGAAATGGCTGGGGCTGGGTTATGGGAGTGGGGATTTGACTCTGGAGACCTCAT
>JBCBHI010000106.1:0-9725 GCA_038525885.1 Bacteroidota bacterium | reverse complement strand
ATGGTAGGCAAAGCCATTTTATCTGCCAACACATATTTAATAGCAAACATGAGTCGGGAGAATTCTCCCCCTGAAGCCACCTGCCTTAATTCTTGTGCAGCAATGCCCTTATTGGCACTAAACAAAACGCTGATCTCGTCTACACCACTAGCACTAGGAGTTACCTCCTTATTTTCAATGGACATCAAGGCATCTGGGATGCCTAGGCCTGCCAATAGCAGTTCTAACTCACGGCAAATGGCTGAGAATACCCGGGTACGAGATTCCGTTAGTGCGGCGGCGCATTTTCTCATCGCCTCCTCGGTAGCTTTGGCCGAAGCCGCAGTATTCTCCAAGTCCTCATCCAGATTGGTAACCTTGGCTACTTTGCCTTCCAGATCCGCATGAATCTCCAAGAGAGCGGCTATGGTATCCACCCCATGTTTCTGCTGTAGCTTATACAATAGACTAAGGCGGTCTTGAACTAAGGTCAACCGTTCGGGATCTAGCTCTACTTCTAAATCTGCACTTTCGGCCTCTTTCACCCAGTCCCGGAGTTCTATCGCTACACTGTCCAGTCGCTGATGTAGCTCCTTATATCCATCGCCTAACTCCTGCAGTGGCTTCATTGCGGCGAGGGCATTGTGTAAAAGGGTGGCTATTCCCTGGTCGGGTTCTTCCAGCAGGTTGATGGATTGTTGTAGGCCGTTTTTGATTTCTTCAGCATTCTCCAGCACTTTTAGTTCTGCTTCCAATTCCTCCTGCTCACCTGCCTGGAATTGAGCTTGATCCAGCTCTGAGAATAAAAACTGATGATAATCTGCTTCCTTTCTAATTTCCGCAGCTTCTGCTTGTAACTCCTCCAGGGCCTTCCTTGCCTTTCTGTAGTCTTGGAATGCCGCATGATAGGTAGCTCTCAACTCCTCATTCTCAGCATAAGCATCTACCAGGGTTAGCTGAAATCCATGATCTCCAAGGGCCAGGGTATCGTGTTGGCTATGTACGTCCATAAGCGCCGCCCCTAATTCACGTAGGGCTTCCAGACGCACTGGAGTATCATTTACAAAAGCACGGCTTTTCCCGGCAGGCGTAATTTCTCTTCGGATTACCGTGGTAGCTTCATAATCCAGCTCTTCTTCTTCAAACAGAGATTGGAGTCCATAGGCCTCAATGGAAAACACCCCTTCGATGACACACTTGTTGGTCTCATCATACAAGGACTTGGTGTCTGCCCGGTTGCCCAGCAAGAGACCAATGGCCCCTAGCATAATGGATTTTCCGGCCCCGGTTTCCCCAGTTATGGTATTGAACTGAGCCGATGGAACTAGCTCTAGCTGCTCAATGAGCGCATAGTTCTTAATGGATAATTGCGTCAGCATGCCCTATTGCCTGATTTCTTGGAAAAAGGAAACGATTAGTTTCCGCCAAGTGGTTCTCTGAGAGGTGAGATTTTCAGCGGGCGAATATACAAAAAAGGCTGCGGGTGCGGCCGGAATTACTGCTCTAGAATTTGCTCGTATTCTGTGGTGCGCGTAGGGTCTAGCTGGGTAAGAGTATTGTAGGCCTGCTGGCGCACTTGCCGGTCACCTTGAGTAAATACTTGTACCAGTTCGTCAGATTTGGTATCCATAATAACCTGATTCACAATGGTATTGGGCCTATTCCGGTTAACCGTTTGCCACACCTCTATGGCAGATAAAATAGATTGCCGGGCCTCTTCGTCCTTGTCCAGAAAATTATCCATTCCTTCTAAATGGTAGGTATACCAGGATTCACGGATCTCGTCCATCTGGCCATTGGCATATAGGTTGGAAAATTGATAGCGATTACGGCCATTGTTGGAAAATTGGTCCCAACTGGCTCTACCTACCCCTTGAGCCAGGTTTGCGATATTGAAGGTCTCCTGCCAGTATTCGTCACCACCTAGTGGGCTGAAGGAATCATAATCAAGTGCCAGAATCACATAGGCAAAAAAGGAAAGTAACCCGGTAATGTCGTTAGTGAAAGCATTGCGGTTGAAATTCATGATCTGCCCGGAGTTGTACTCAAACTCCCAACCTTGATCAAAATACCGCAATAGGAGCGTCTCATAATTGGTACCGAAGGTAGGGCGGCTAGCCTGGATTTGGGCAGTGCCTCGGAAAATGGTCTGATTGGTTACTTCCTGTAAGGTCAGGTTGATGATGCAGTTGATCCTTTCTTGGGGCTCAAACCGATCCTCGGTCCATACCTGATCGTTGATGAACTGAGCAAAGGTGGTCTGCATCTCGTCTTTGATCCGCTGGTCCACGGCCGGTACGTTGTCCGCGTTAATAACCACTATGCAATTGAGTTCTTGTGCCCAAGCAGAGGTGCAAAGGAAAAGGCACAAGCTAGCGATCCAGGTAGGTAGTAATTTCATTAACGATGTCTTGAGCTACGGCTTTCTTAGACTTTAACTCAAATTCTTTGGGTTTCGTATTTCTGGCTAAGATAGTAATGCGATTGGTATCATGCCCGAACCCCGTGCCTTCCTCACTCGGTGAGTTCAAGACGATGAAATCAAGGTTTTTCTTTTCCAGCTTACCTTGTGCATTTGCCAGGGCATTGTTGGTTTCCAAAGCGAAGCCCACCAGCAATTGGCCTACCTTCTTTTTACTCCCCAAGTCCCTGGCTATATCCGGGTTTTTGGTGAGAGTGAGAGTAAATTCCTCTTCCGACTTTTTGATCTTCTGATCATGTACTTGTGCCGGACGGTAGTCTGCCACAGCAGCGGCCAGTACGGCAATATCGGTGGTGGGGAACAAGGCCAATGCAGAGGCGTGCATCTCCAACGCTGACATCACCTGGACACACTTGACGCCTTTGGGTTCAGGCAGAGCAGTGGGCCCGGTAACCAGTGTTACGGTAGCGCCTAAGGAGGCCATCTCTTCGGCAATGGCGTAGCCCATCTTACCCGAAGAATGGTTGCCAATGAAACGCACCGGGTCTAGGGGTTCGTAGGTGGGACCGGCGGTGATAAGCACTGACTTGCCCTGCAAGGCCCCATTTTCAGAAGCGAAGTGAGTTCTTAAAGCAGAAACTATGTGCTCGGGTTCTGCCATGCGCCCCTTACCGTCTAGGCCGCTAGCTAGCTCCCCGGACTCCGCATCGATTATGCGGTTGCCATATGAGGTGAGAGCCTTGAGGTTTGCCTGAGTAGAAGGATGGGCAAACATGTCCAGGTCCATGGCAGGTGCCACGTAAACCGGGCAACGTGCAGATAGGTATACGGCGGCCAGCAGGTTGTCGCAAAGGCCGTTCGCCAGTTTGCCCAGGGTATTAGCACTAAGGGGCGCAATGACCATGAGGTCAGCCCACAAACCTAACTCTACGTGGTTGTGCCACGTACCGTCAGTCTCATTGAAATACTCTGAATAAACGGGGTGTTTGGCCAGGGTGGCCAAGGTAAGAGGGGTAATAAATGAAGTAGCGGAAGGGGTCATTACTACCCGAACTTCCGCTCCTTCTTTGACTAATAGCCGAATTAATAGGGCACTTTTATAGGCTGCGATGCTTCCGCAAACGCCTACCAATATTTTCTTGCCCTTGAGCATAGCAGCTGCTTAGAAGCCGTGATACTCTTGGTCGCTATCAGGGGCGTGCCAGGTCAACTGACCCTCTAGAAATTCTTCCATAGCGATGCTAGTAGGCTTAGGCAAGCGCTCATAGAAGCGAGAAATTTCAATTTGCTCCCGGTTTTCGAACACCTCTTCCAAGTTGTCCACGGTAGAAGCAAACTCAGCCAATTTGTTATTGAGCTCCTCTTTCAGGTTTGCTGAAATCTGGCGCGCCCGTTTGGAGGCGATAGCTACCGAACGGTAAAGGTTACCAGACTTGGCTGAAATATCATTCGCGTTTCGCGTAATGATGGAAGGAGAATATTGTGAGTAATTATTCATATCTCTTACTTACGAATTGTCTTGTCTTAAACTTTCTAATGCATCCAGGCAGTTGTCATACTGATTTTCTGCCCTGCGGCCATAGCTACTTCCGGGAAACCGGTCCACAAAGTCCAGATATAACTTCACGGCCTCAGTAAACCGCTCTTTTTGTTTGTCAATTACACTCTTCTCGGCAAACTCATACTGCGCCACAAAGCGAAAATAAGCCGCTTCCTCACGAAACCGTGAATCTGGATAGTCCCGAGCAAAATTGTTGAGGGCAATTACAGCGGACTCATAACGCTCCAGCGTATAATATTGCTTCGCATTTTCGAAGGCTTTGGTCTCCAATTTTTGTTGGAGTTCATTGATCAGATCAGCAGCAGCCCCTCTGCGCTCGCTCGTAGGAAAACGGTTTAGGTATAGCTGCAAGGCTTGAATAGCTTCCTGAGTGGGCGTCTGGTCTAGGTTGGCATTGGGGCTTTGCTCATACAATGATTTGGCATGCATAAACAAGGCTTCCTCAGCGTACTGACTACGACGATAGTTGTCATAGAAGGTCTTAAAGTAGTGCGCACTCAGAATGTACTGTTTCTGATGGTAGTTGCTGTATGCATAAAAGAACTCAATCTGTTCTGCTTCGCGGCTACCCCGTGCCAGCGGGCGAATGATCTCGAAGAGAATTCCAGCTTTGTTGTAGGTGCCTTCGTTGTAATATTCCATAGCAGCTTCGTACTGGGCTTTCCAATCACCAGAGCGCTGCATTTTATAAAAATCTGAGCACCCACCGAGTGCCAGAACTAAAGACAAACTTACCCAGAGTAAAGCTCTGCTTTTTTGCATAAGACCGCAAAGATAGATGATTATCAATTGTTTAGCAAAGTACAGACCCGCCCAAACAGGCAGATGTTGGAAGGTTAGCGCCCCTCTTCTTCCTCGTCCTCACCCAAATTGGGGGCTGGCAGGCCATCGGTGCTAATGGAAGGCAGGTCGTCATTGGGATTGTCAATGGGACCAGGAGCGGTGGGTGGAGCTAATCCCATCACCACAGCATTCTTGGTGGGCCTTTGCCAACCGCGCCACTCAAATCCCTCTAATTTGGTTTTGTCTTCCGACATTTCATGTACTGGGATGAAGGAGGCTTCGGGGTTTTGGTAAAATTTGATCCGCGAGATGCGATTGTCATCAAAGCTGAGCTTCATGTTGCTACACACCATCTTGTTCATACCGGTAACGAGGGAGTCCGTTTCTACCTGGAAGTATATGCTTTCGCCGTTCCCTTGTACGTCCATGATGGAAATCTGATTTTCCACGAAATCCGTTACCATCACCCGGCCCTTTATCTGGTTGAACCGCCTACTGGTTACTTGCGACACCACAAAGGAGTTATTGTGCGTCTGCATTTGGGACACCTCACCGTCACCTAGCTTCAGCCAAATGGAATCCCCGGTTATTTGGGTAGCCTCTGACCAAATGGCGGGGGACTCGTAGAAGTAAATCATGGAATCAGTGAAGTTGTAGATGAGCGAATCCGCTACTCCTTGCAGGTCTGATTTGAATATCCGCACATTATTATATGCCGTCATCCGTTTTTCAACGGTGGTATCTCCCTCTGCACCTTGCATACTTACCAGGGTATCCGCAGTGAGCCAGAGAGTATCTTTACCAAAAGGTTTTTCTAGCAGTGCTGAGCCGTAGATGAGGGTGAGACCACTAGCCTCATCGTAAAGCGCCTCATCTCCTGTGATGGTTACGCTATCCTGAATGGAGAAGACGACTACGTTACCAGTTATTTTCCGGTAGCCTTCCACGAAAACGGACTTGTCACCCGTGATTTCGTAATCTCCATCTACAATGCGGGCTTCGGTACCAGAAAACTCGCGCGTTTCGGTGTTGTACTGGGCTCCTTCTTCTGCATTGATCACGTTACCATCTTCGCCGATGATCTGGGTGGAGCCTTCAAAGTAGGCCATGCCCTCGGCGGTGTTGTAACGGAGGTATTCTGATTTGACCAAACCTTGAGGATCATCCAGTACTACTTTGGTGCGGAAAATCATCACGTCGGTTACCGGATCAAAGTCACCAAAGATGGAGGTGAGTCGCATCTCCTCGTCTACAATTCGACCACCGTTGTAGTACTGGGCCTGCTTGGTATTCATATTGTAGTCGAGGGCGTCTGTATATAAGGTGAAATCAGGGCCACGGTACACCACATCCTGCCGAAGGCGGGACCGCCGGGTACCTGGATCATAGAACATCTGCTTGGCGGTGATATTGAGCGAATCTGCCTTATCGATTACTCGTACTCTACCGTAGGCTTCTACCCGACCGTCTTCTGAAAAGCTAACCGCTGAGTCGCAAAACACTTCTGTGGTACCCTGGGTAAAGTGTACGTTCTCGGTAAAGATGCGGTAACCTCTTCTTCCTTTGAAGTTATCACTTTCAATTTTCACCCGGTTCTGGGCGCTAACACCGGCCGAAACCAGACAGAGTACAATTATGAGCAGCCGTTGAAGACGATTTTTCATTCCTTACCTTTAGGGAGTTTCAAAGGTACATAAAAAGGCTTGTTTCGCTGATGCTTCGCGCTTTCCATGACCACATTGCACACCACAATTTGTTTGCCAAAACTGACCGGATTCTGGTGGCAGTGAGCGGAGGGCGCGACAGTATGGTATTGGCGGAGCTATTTCGGCAATCTGATTTTGCCTTTGGTGTGGCTCACGCCAACTTTCAATTGCGAGGCTCTTCTTCGGATGGGGATGAGGTCTTTGTAAAGAATTGGTGTGCAAAACATCGTGTACCGTTCTATACCCGTCGGTTTGAAACAACACGGGAAGCTAAGGACCAAGGCCTTAGTACTCAGATGGCCGCTCGTGAGCTGCGCTATGCTTGGTTCAATGAGCTGTGTGAGGAGCAAGGTTTTGCTTTTGTAGCCACGGCGCATCATCAGCAGGATTCGTTAGAAACCACGTTGCTCAATCTGGTGCGGGGCACCGGTCATGTGGGCATTGCGGGTATTTTTCCTTCCTCGGGCAACCGAATACGACCGCTGTTATTTGCCACTCGGGCTGAAATTACTGCCTTTGCTGAGGATCAGGAGGTGCCTTGGCGCGAAGATGCCAGCAATGCTGAAACCAAGTACTTACGCAACTATGTGCGCCACGAGATCATTCCTAAGCTAGGTGAGCTGAATTCCAACGTGCTGAATACTTTCCAAGGCACTAAGGCACGACTGCAAGGTGCCGCCGAGCAATTGAATGCTTTTCTGGATGATTGGTTGTATGCACAACTTGACGTAAAGGGAAAAGATATCTCTCTGAAAATAAAGTCATTACAAGCCTTGAAGGCTCCAGCCGTGCTGCTGTACCATTGGCTGCAGAGGTACGATTTTCTGTATGGGCAAACGGAAGAACTGATAAAGCACCTAAAGGGAATACCAGGTAGAGTTTGGAAAAGCCCCACGCACCAGGTACTGATAGACCGGGAGTTATTGATCCTTTCTCCAATAGTGGAAAAACACCAGCCTCAAGCTTGGGATGCAGAGCAACCGGAGCAAATTTTTCCCGAAGGACAAATCCGTAGAGAATCAATGGAGTTCAACGGCCAGTTTGATAATGATGAGAACCAAGCGTGGCTTCAAGAGAGTACGCTCCAGAAACCTTGGGTCCTACGCCCCTGGCAAGAGGGCGACCGGTTTGTGCCGCTGGGCATGCTGGGTCAAAAAAAATTGAGTGATTTTTTGATCGACCGTAAAATCCCTCTAAACTTGAAAAGCCGCGTATGGGTATTAGAAATAGGTGGTGAGATTGCTTGGGTAATAGGCCATCGGTTGGATGATCGTTTCAAGCTCTCGCCCCAGACTCAACAGGCCGTCCAGGTTAGGTTTACTCCCGAATGAAAAATCCGTTTCGCAAGACCTATAGTGCCTCTGAGCAGGCGCTTTTTGATTTTCTGGGCAAAGTCAATCTTTTTAAGCGACTCACTCCTGAGGAGATGAGCGAGTTTACTCCTTTTATGCACTTGCGGGATTATCAGCAGAACGAAGCAGTGTTTTTTCGGAACGACCCTTCGGCCGCGCTCTATTTAATTAAAGAGGGCTTCGTCAATCTTAATATCGATATCGATGATCGGCTAGAGCAGCTCACGGTGATCCATGAAGGGGAAGCCTTTGGGGACAATTCTTTGCTCAAGGATACAAGGCGGATCTATAATGCCATTGTAGGTTCTGAGGAGGCTACCATGTACGTGATCCCTCACGTGAATATCCGGGAGATTTTCAATGATGAGCCCAAGATCCGGGCTAAGATGATGGAAGCCCTAGCTAGCCAGTACAACCGCTATACGGAGAATCTATTCCGAGGCTACAAGAATTCGTTTGGCTTCTTCAATTTGGGGACAGCGTATGAGTTGGAGAATTGATTAGAAGCGAGAAGCCAGAAGTGCGAAGCGAGAAGAGAAAATAGAATACAGAAAACAGAAGTCAGAAGCACTAGGATACTGTCGCAGGGCTCCGACCCTGTGACTATAACCCGGGACAGCCTCCAGGCTGTTTGCAAAGGACTTCCCCTGGGAAAGATTATGCTTCATTGAGGTAGGCCCTAATTTTGGTTGGTCATGAACTTGGTTCTATACCAGGAATGGGTCCTAAATGTGCAGCTAGGAGGCTGCAACGGGAGGCAATTCCAAGCGGATACGCTTGAAATAGATTTTCCCTGGTGCCAAGAATAGGTAAGAATGCAGAATTCTGATTAGGAGGGAAGTAAACCACAACCTGAATCCTCTGAGCGCGCAGCGCTCCAAATGAAATT
Source organism: Bacteroidota bacterium (assembly GCA_038525885.1). GTDB lineage: Bacteria > Bacteroidota > Bacteroidia > Cytophagales > Cyclobacteriaceae > DMST01. The sequence goes on along the minus strand of JBCBHI010000106.1, from coordinate 1,033 downwards.
ATACCCAGCTTGCGCTTAGCTATGCACTAGATGGGCAGCGGTTCTTCGGTTAGCCAAACATTTTCCTAAATCTATATTTTCGTTTGTGCGGGCCTTTTTGGGTAGCCAGGAGGCTGCTGCGGGATGTGGTCACGGTCCTATATGCCCGCGACAGTTCTCATTCGAGGGGGATTACTCTTGCTCTTCTTGTTCGCGGCGGCCCTCCAGCCAGCAGCGACGGCAGCGGGCTTCGTAGGTGTCTTTCTCGCCTAGCTGCACTTGGTTTTTGGTGGCCGTTTTGCGGAAACTATGGGAGGCGATACCCCCGCAGCTCATGCAAATGGCGTGGATCTTGGTTACGTATTCGGCGGTGGCCATGATCTCGGGCATGGGGCCAAAGGGCTTGCCTTCGAAGTCCATATCCAACCCGGCCAGGATAACTCGCTTGCCCTGGTTGGCTAGCTGAGTGACCACTTCGGGAAGACGATCATCGAAAAACTGGGCTTCGTCGATGCCCACTACGTTGCTACCACCCGCCAGCAGCAGGATATCCTCGGCAAAATCTACGGGCGTACTGCGCACGGAACGTGAGTTGTGGGATACCACTTCCGAATCATGGTAGCGGGTATCTACGGCGGGCTTGAAGATTTCTACGTCCTGCCCGGCAATAATGGCGCGGTTGATTCTCCGAATGAGTTCTTCGGTTTTGCCAGAGAACATGGAACCACATATTAGTTCTACCCAGCCGCCATTGCGCTGGTGCCCTGAGGCATCTGTACCCAAATTTGATTCGGTAAACATTCAGTCTGAATACGTCTGATGAGGCAATTGGGTGTCCTTGGGCACCCGAACCACTACCTTGCCATGCTCTACCCTGGTTTGGCAAGCGAGTCTTTCGTGGGAAGTCAGGCGGTTTTTGTCCCGCATTTTTTCCTCGAACCGCGAAAGGGAACTTAAGCCCTCCATACCTTCTTTTACAAATATCCGTACCGGAAAGAACAACGAAAAGCGTACTCCAACTAGTGCAAGAAAATTTTATTGATTGGATGCACGC
>JBCBHI010000105.1:0-9810 GCA_038525885.1 Bacteroidota bacterium | reverse complement strand
CCGGACCATCATGGGGATCATTTCTACATCCGTACCAATGATGACGCCAAGGCCCCCAACTTTAAGCTGGTGAAGGCCCCCATTCAAGGGGACAGTCGCAGCCAGTGGGAGGAAATTGTAGCCCACCGCAAGGATGTATTTCTGGAATCGCAGGAGTTGTTTCAGGACTACTGGGTACTGGAGGAGCGCAAGGCAGGGCTGGTACAGCTCCGGGTGCACCATTGGGAGTCAGGAGAGGAGCACTATGTGGAGTTTGGTGAGCCTACGTACGTAGCTGGAGCCCACAATAACCCAGAATTCCACACTGAAGTGCTGCGGTATAACTACCAGAGCCTTACTACTCCCTCCAGCACCTTTGACTATGATATGGGCAGTCGGACCCAAGAGCTGAAGAAGCAACAGGAAATATTGGGGGGCTTTGATAAGGCCAACTACACCACCGAGCGCCATTTTGCCGAGGTGAGCGATGGTACTCAGGTGCCGGTTTCTTTGGTATACCGGAATGACATGAGAAAGGCAGGAGAAAACCCCTGTTTGGTGTATGCCTACGGTAGCTATGGGTACAGTATGGATCCCTACTTTAGGTCCAGCATCCTGAGCTTGTTAGACCGTGGTTTTGTCTACGCCATCGCCCACATTCGTGGTGGCCAGGAGATGGGCCGGCATTGGTACGATGAAGGTAAGCTACTGAAGAAGAAAAACACCTTCACCGACTTTGTAGACTGTACGGAGTATCTGATGAAGGCTGGGTTTGCCAAAGCAGACCAAACGTTCGCCATGGGCGGTAGCGCCGGAGGGTTGCTGATGGGCGCGGTGATTAACCTACGGCCCGACCTATATAAAGGTGTAGTGGCGGCCGTACCTTTTGTAGATGTAGTCACCACTATGCTGGACGACACCATACCGCTAACCACGGGTGAGTACGATGAGTGGGGGAACCCCAATACCCAGGAGTATTTTGAATATATGCTTTCCTACTCACCCTATGATCAGGTAGGGGAAAAGGAATATCCAAACTTGCTCATCACCACCGGGCTGCACGACAGCCAGGTACAATACTGGGAGCCAGCCAAATGGACCGCCAAGCTTAGGGATATGAAGACGGGAGATAACCTGGTGCTGATGCATACTAATATGGAAGCAGGCCATGGCGGTGCATCGGGTCGGTTTGAGCAGTTCAAAGAAACGGCCATGGAATTTGCCTTCGTGCTAGACCTTGCCGGTGTATCTCAATAGGTTTTTCAGGTCGGTAGAAAAATATCATGGTTTCTCGAAAATTGAGGAACCATGAGCCATCCTGTTCCGTACCATTGAATGTTACTTTGGTACAATTAATTCTTAACTAATGAAAAATCTCACCAGAGCCCTGCTGCCCTTGTTGGCAGTGGCCATTTTTAGCTGCGACCCTATGGATGACAATGGGGTTCCTGAAAACCTATCCGTCTCTATCGGCGATTCCAATCTTGAACTAGGGCAATTTGTACAGGTAGACGATTATTCGTTTTCCTTCGACATTCAGTATCGCAAAGACCTCGTGGTCAGTTTCCAATCGGAAGATGGTTCCGTCTCTTACGAAGAGCAGTTGATTGAAGGATCTAGAAATGAGGTATCTACCGTTACGGTGGATGCACAATCCCACTCCACGCTGGTTACCCTTTCGCGGGCCAACAACGGAACCGAGGTATTCAGTTTCTGGGTAAATGGGCCCTACAACAAACAGGAGGCGGAAGAGTCGATTGATGAGTTGGGAAGCTCTTTTTCGCAGGACATCATTGCGATGGTGCAAAGCGATGGTATCAATGCCATTCAGAACCTGGCGGATTTAGGCACCCTGGAAGGAAGAGCTGAAGGTCCCTACAATGTGCAGAGCATCGGGCAGTTGAAAGAGCAAGGATGGCAAGGCCTGAACCTAAAGGAGAACTTTCGCCAGAAAGCAGCCGATTGGAAGGCGGTTTTCGATGTTCGGGATAACCCCAAACTCAAGCGGTACTTCCGTAGCCAAGAGAATGGCTTGGATGAAATCGGCGGTTTGTTGGAGTGGGACCAGGCCACCCAAGAATTCGTGCGGAGTGAGGAGGAGTGGCCATATCTGGAGGTGCGTTTCCCAACGGAGGGTAGTGCTACCAACAATGCCGTACTGCTAGTGACGGAATACTATTTTCAGGGCGATACCCAGGATGGTTCAGACGATATCATACGGGTAGAGGCCAACTTGAAAGTAGACGGCACAGAGGTAATCAATGCCTCTCTGCGTGCTTGGAATTCTGAGGTGAAATCGGGTTACACGGCAAACCTGTTCCTTTCACCGTTTGATATGAGCTCTTCTGCGTCGGTAGATCTGGCCGCAATGACGGCTGAGTTCCAAGAGTCACTCTCCCTGAATGATGAAGTACTATTAGGAACTACCGTTTCGGCCATGCTGGCTTTAGAGGGTGAAAGCCCCTGGCCTACTGAGGTTACCTTCTCACAGACCATACGCGACCTGGGGGTGCTGGCAGAGGTAGACGCAGCCAAGGCAGAAGCCTGGGATGGTGAAACCAATCCTGATGCCTTTGTTACGGCTTCCATGACCCTTTCGGATCAGCATTTAGGAGACATCGTTTGGGAAAAATCCTTCATCGAGGAATGGGAAATGGAAGAGTGGTATCCCTACCTTCTGCTTCCTAATGATGACAAGGTGGATGTGATTTCTTTGCTAGACGAAGAGATTCAAGAGGTAGAGGCCATCTTTGTGGCTGCCCTGGAAGAATGGAATGATTAATTGCTGTTCAATACAGAAAATAAGAAAAGGGCGTGCTACTCGGTAGGGCGCCCTTTTTCTTTGGCCCCACTGAGCCGGGCCACGTAGGCTGCACCCACCAGTACAATCAAAAGCAGAACCCCTATCAGCTCAAATGCCAATAGGTAATCTGTCATCAGTGCCTGGCCAATGGGCTTCACGGTGCCTTCAGTAGGAGTGGCCTTGACGCCTGACCAATTGAGCGAGTATATGGCAAAGCCAAATACGGCCAGGAGAATTAGGGCCAGGCTATATCCTGCCAAACGGTTGTGTGAGGTGCTGAGGATTTTCTGCCCGGACAATCGGTTGGTCAGCATGACCCCAAACAGTACGAGCACCAATACCCCACCTACATACACAATGATTTGCGTGGCGCCTACAAAATCAGCCCCTAAGAAGACATACAAGGCTGCCATGCCCAACAGGGTAGCCATGAGGCCGTAGGCGGCGTACAAAACATTTTTGGTCAGGAGTAGAAAAACACCTCCGCCTAAAGTAAGCGCGCCAAAGGCATAAAAAAGGATTTGGACTCCACTCATTCGGTGCCCTCACCTCCTTCCTTCTTGGGTGGGATGTTAGGCTTCCGAGTGGGCATTTTGGGTTTGAAGGTAGGCTTACCTGCAGCTTTGCTAGCTGAACCAGCAGGCGTGGCAGCGGCCTTTTTAGCCGCTTTTTCCGCTTGATGTTGTTCCCAGGCAGACTTCTTCTCGGTGATTTCCCCCGCGCTCATATTAGAGAAAGGGAAGTTGTGCTCGGCTATGTCGAACACACTAAAGTCATACTCTGGCGTCATGGTCAGGCATTCTGTAGGGCAGACCGTAGTACATAGGCCACAGAAGCAACACTTGCCCATGTCAATGTCAAACTTGGCCGCGTATATCCGTTTGGTGGTGCCATCAGAGGTTTGGCCTATCGTTTCTGCCGACCGAATGGGTTCAATGTCTATACAATTGACCGGGCATATCTTGGCACACTTGTCACAGACAATGCAGTCGTCAATCTCATTGTGCAACTTGTAGCGGCCATTGGCAGGTACGGGGAGCTCTTCCCTTGGGTACTGTAGGGTCACCCTACCCGTATCGTGCTGAAAGTAGGCAGCATCTTCCACCCCAATCGGTGGACGTTTCTTTCGGGCCTGCGCCAGGTGGCGAAACGAGAGTTTCAGCCCGGTTCGTAGAGAAGAGACCGCTTCTGAAACGGCCGCCCAATAGCCACTATTTGCCCCTTGCTTGCTCATAAGCCATAGCTTGCCCAGTGCAACCGCCACCAGGCCGTGATAAATAACAGAATAAGGCTGGCCGGAATCAAATACTTCCAGCAAAATGCCAGTAGCTGGTCTACCCGCAGGCGAGGATACGTCCACCGTACCCACATTTGTAGATAGATGACTCCCATAGCCTTGCTGATGATCCAGAAGGCGCCCCATAGCTGCCCGCTCCAAGAGCCGGGTATGCCCGTAGTCCAGGTATAGAGGGTTACCGAACCCAAGTTGGGCAGTGGGGAATTCCAGCTACCCAGAAATAAGACTACGCCCAGGATGGATACCAACAGCATAACCCCGTACTCGCTCAGCATAAATATGGCCCAGCGAAAACCGCTGTATTCCGTATGATAGCCCCCAATCAATTCACTTTCTGATTCGGGCAAGTCAAACGGGGTCCGGTTCGCTTCTGCTAGCGAAGCAATGAAGAAAATCACGAACACCAGGGAGAACAGGGGCATGCGCACGATATTCCAGGTGAGGAACCCGCCCACCTCGGATAGGTCTACTCCCAAACCGGGTAGGCTAAATAGCCATTGAGGCTCACTGCCCACCGCCGCTACGGGGCTAATGCTTTGTAGAAAACTGATGGCCTGTAGGTCCAGCGTTTGGCAGAAAACCACCACACTCAGGATGCTCAAGCCCAAGGGAATCTCGTAGGAAATCAATTGGGAAACCGACCGCATGGCTCCGTACAAAGAGAACTTGCTGTTGGAGCCCCAGCCCGCCATCAAAATCCCGAGTACATCCAAGGATACAATCGCCAGTAGAAAGAAAACCCCAATCTCCAATTCGGCTCCGCCGATAGAGGAGGTAAGAGGCAGCACGGCGAACGCCGTGAGAATGGCCGTGAACAAGAGAACCGGAGCCAGCAGAAAAAGCTTACGGTCCGTGGCTTTCGGCACAATGTCTTCCTTAATCAGCAGCTTTATGATATCCGCTGCCGTTTGCAGTAGCCCGTATCTCCCCACCTCCATAGGCCCCATACGGTCCTGAATAAATGCCGATAGTTTACGCTCTGCCCATACGGCTAGTAGCGCGAACACCAGTAGAAAGGGAAGGAAGAATAAAAAGGTAACCATGATGGTGACGCCCCCGGATACAACTACAATAAAGGCTAGTCCAAATTTAGGAGAATAAAAGAAAGGCAGGCTGCCCTATTTTTCCAAGGTGTGCCGCTTGATTTTGCCAAACAGTTCTTCGGGATTGAAGGGTTTGGTGACGAAATCATCCATCCCTACCTCAAACACCCGGTGTTTGGAATCTAACTGAACGGAGGCCGTAAGGGCAATGATTGGGATTTCGTGTAAGTTACCATGGCGGAGGCCGCGTATTTTCTTGGTGGCAGTAAAGCCATCCATCTCAGGCATTTGCAGGTCCATCAGGATCAGATCAAACTCACCAATCTCCACCTTCTTGAGGGCCTCCACACCGTTGTGGGCCGTGTCCATGTTGGCATTCCACTTCCTGAGAAACTTGCGGATCACCATCTGGTTCACCGCATTGTCTTCTACTACCAGCACTCGTAGTCCTTCCAGGTCTTCATCACTATCCACCGGTTTGGGCTGGCTGGGGCCATAACTCAACGTGCTAATGGGCAGATTGAGCACAAAGGAGAAATCGGACCCACGATCTTGCTGACTTTTCACCGCAATCTTGCTGTCCATAAGTTCCAGCAGACGCTTCACAATGGATAGCCCCAGGCCAGAGCCTCCAAATTTGCGCGTAGTCCCGGTATTCTCTTGTACAAAAGACTCAAAGATGGCCTCCAATTTGTCCGGCGCAATACCGATTCCGGAGTCCGCCACGCTATATTTCAAAGTCACAGACTCTTCATCCTCGTCCATGCTTTTTACCGATACCGTTACATTCCCCTTCGTGGTGAATTTGAGGGCGTTGGACACCAGGTTGTACAGCACTTGGCTAATCCTCACGGGGTCACCAATCAGCTTTCTAGGGATTCCGGGGTCCAAAAAGGTACGCAGGCTGAGCCTTTTCTGCTGTGCTTGATTTTGGAAGCTGCTTTTTAGATTGAGTAATAGTTCTTCTAGGTCAAATTCCACCTCCTCCAGAATTACCTTCCCGGCCTCAATCTTGTTGAAATCCAGGATGTCATTGACCAGGCTGAGTAGGTTCTCAGCAGAAAGCTGGAGGATGCGCAGGTTCTCCTCCTGTTCGGGTTTCGGGCTGTCCTCAATCAGGAGGTGAGTCATCCCGATTACCGCATTCATCGGGGTGCGAATTTCATGACTCATCATGCTCAGGAAATCCTCCTTGGCCTTGGCCGCCCCTTCGGCCCGTTTTCTTTCTTCTACCAGCTCCTTTTCCTTTTCCTTGCGCTGCCGTATTTCCTCCTCCAGCAGGTGCGTATTGCGGCGCATATCTTCCTCGGCCGATTGCAGGTGGTTGAAGGCCTCCGTTAGGGTTCGTTCTTTCACCCGCAGCTCATCGCTGGTGTTCTTTTGGTCCTTCAACAGATCTAAAATAGTGCCCTCGTAGTTCTGGTTGATTTGCTGTAAGAACCAGATACTGCCTATAATGCCCAGGCCAATGACGCCCATTACTACCGTATTGGAATAGTACTGCGGATTGGAAATGACCCCCAATTGCAAGGGGTCTACCTCAAACACCCGGTGCAGCGGGTCAAAGGCCAGCAGAACTATCAGGTTAAATGTAACGGAGAAGGCCATTCTTCTTCTCTCTGACAGATCGAATAAAATAAGGGGGATCACCAAGGGCAGTAATAGCAAGAACTTGGGCATAAAGAATTGGTAGATCTCCACTTCATCGGGCGCAAGCCGCTTGTTTACCAGGCTGGTAGTTACAATGAGCAAAGGAGGGAGTAGGGAAATGGCCAACCTGGAGAGCAGGTATTTGCCCCGATGGTTAATGACAGGCAGGGCCAGTAATATGAGGGCCGTACTTCCGGCCATAAAAACCCCTAACCCATTGTTGACCAAGCTTAGGAACATGATAGCAATGATGGCCGCTAACGAAGCTCCTAATAAACTAATGCGATTGGTGAGTATGACCTGCCTGCGAAAGGCAAACTCCATTCCTTCATAGGTGCCAAGTTGCGAAATGGTATTCCAGATTTGGGAGAGGAACCGGGTCATAATAAGACGGATAGCGTCGGGTAGTTTGTATTCAGCCCATTAGGTAGCAAAATAGCTAAAAAAGCATTGAGGCAAAGCTTAAGTAGAATTGTGTTCCTGGGTACCACAGCGAATCTTTTGGATAGGGCAGATGCAGGGCGATTTGTATTAGAGCTTATTCAACTTACACATGATTGTTTATATTCGCTGAATACTCAAGTAACCTCACTATATGGCATCAGCATGGCGGTTTTTTGTTGACTCAGGTCTAAAGCCCGATCTTCCTGATTTTCTTCAAGATCGTTTAAGAATTTCCAATGTCATCGGTGTCATCTTGGGGATATTCGTAGGCATAGGGTTTGTGATCATATCCTACTTTTTTGCGCCTCAACTTACCATTTATCCAGCCCTTGGGGCAGTTACCACGCTGCCATGCTTTCTTTATAACCGGTTGGGATTTAGACGGCTGAGCCGATTCTTTATTGCGAGCGTTCCGGCCATCTTAGGCCTAGCTTATAATGCTAGTCTCACCGGAGAAGGGCAAACCCCCATACTAGGTGTGGCCTTAATTACCCTTGGGTTTTCCACGCTACCTATAGTAGTCTTTTCCGTCCGCGAAATGCCCCTATTGGTGCTTACGTTGGGCCTAAATGCCTGCATGGTTATTTTCTTCCCTTACTACAAGCATTTCTTCTATCTGGGAGAGATCATAGACCGAGAGGTGTTTGATCATGGCTGGCTCAATGAAGTGATGGTGTCCCTTTCCTTACTCATCTCTTTCAGCAACATATTTATGCTGGTGGGCTTGAACCGGAAAAACAGTCGTGCGTTGGAGCTCACCCTGAAGGAAGCCTACGACAAGAACGAAGCCCTGGAGAAATCCCAAATCGAAGCCCGTGAGGCCATTGAGCAACTTGAGGAAACCCAGGTCCTGGAAAAAGGAAGGCAATGGGTAGTGGAGGGGAACTCTGAGGTGAACAGTCTATTGCGAGAGAACCAGACAGACCTTTCTAAAGGCTACAATAGGCTGATCAGTTTTATTGTCAAATACCTGGAAGCCCAGCAAGGGGCCATCTTCGAAGCCGTAGAAAGTCTACAAGAACCAGGAGAATTCACTTTAAGACAAAAGGGCGGTTTTGCCCTGGGCAAAGAGCGATACCGGGGCAAGGAATTCCAGGCGGGTGAAGGGCTAGTAGGTACCGTGTATGTAGAAGGGGAAGCCCAGGTGCTGGAAAGCCTGCCCAAGGGTTTTATGACCATTAGTTCTGGCTTAGGTGAAGACCGGCCGGTAAGCGTGGCCATCTTTCCCATGAAAGTAGAGGGTAGAGTAGAAGGGGTTTTGGAAGTGTATTCTTTCCGTGTTTTTACCCAAGTACAAAGAGATTTCCTGGAAAGGGTAAGTGATACTATTGGGTCCTACATTGGGATTGCCCGGGTAAACGAGCGGACCAAGGAGTTGTTAGAAACGTCACTACAGCAAGCCGAGGAATTGCGCGCCCAAGAGGAGGAAATGAGACAAAACACGGAAGAGCTTTTGGCTACTCAGGAGGAGATGAAGAGGAAAGAGAAAGAGTATCTGAAAGAAATAGAGCGTTTGCGAAAGTTGTAAATCCTTCAGGGCTTCACCTTGAGTCAAAATATTCCATGTAATAGTCACTTTTGCTAGTTGAGAAAAAAGGCCAAATTTACGGCCAAATAGCTACCATCTCTTGCGGCAGGTTGGTTTGCGGTTTTGTAGCCTAAATCATCCTTAGGTTGGGATAAGTTGTGTGTACTATATTGAAGTGTCTTCCATAAACAGGATTTTTTATGGGTTTCATTTTCAATAGTTTGGTAATAATATAACTTTAGACCTACGCGAGACTTTTACACAAGCAGGCATATATGAAAAAGATGATATCTTTTATTCAGGAGTCAGGCATAACTGATGATATGCCTGAATGGTATCAGAGAAACGTTAGGCTGGCTAACCTGATTGGCTTGTTGATTGGTCTCACAGCAGGGTTAATGTTTGCGGGAATTTTTTACATGGTAGGCTATTATGAAGGTATCGTAATCCCCTTCATTGGTGGTCTCGCTTCTACGCCTACATTCCTCTTCACCAGATATCTGCGCTGGTACAGATTCGCCTTTTTCCAAGTAGCCTTGTTCCCCACGCTCCTGATCAACGTTCTGATGGGATCCATGGCAGTAGAAGAGCAGATTACCTATGCCGGTTACTTCGCCATTGCCTTTGCTTTCTCTTTGTTGTCTTTCGTAATGTTCGATAGCCGGCGCCAAAGAAGGGAATTGATCATCAGCTTGGTATTCAACTACATTGTATTGTGCCTCACTCCACTGTTCTCCCAATATCTGGACTATAGTGTTCTGATTGAAGTTGATAATTGGGACTTGAGACTGTCTACTCATGGCTGGTTGCTTTACTTAGGGCTGTTCGTAGGGGTAGGTATTGCCTACTCCAGTACTTTGCTGCTGGTCTCCTTTAATGCTACTGCGGAAAAGAAATCTGACCAGCTGCTGGATGAAGCCACGGTTAAAGCAAAACTGATTGCTGCGAATGAGAAGGAGCTCAAGCAGAACCTGGTGCAAATCAAAAAAGCCCAAGAGGAGGAGAAAGAGCGACAGTGGATGATCAACGATGGTATTGCAGAGCTTACCTCCATCCTTCGGAAAAC
>JBCBHI010000104.1:0-9837 GCA_038525885.1 Bacteroidota bacterium | reverse complement strand
GGTTGATTTCAATGCTGTGTACTATGAAATCATCAAACCCGCCATATATGAGGCAGATCTAGAACCCATCCGGGCCGATGAGGAGCAAACGGATGGGATCATCCAAAAGCCCATGTTTGAGCGCTTGCTCCTGTGCGATTTTGCCGTAGCAGACCTAACCGGAGCCAATCCCAATGTGTATTACGAACTGGGAGTGCGGCATGCCCAACGGCCCGATACCACCATCATGATGTTTAGCGAAGCCACCCGCCTTCCTTTTGATGTATCCCTGCTGCGGGGCTTCCCTTACGGAATGGATGAGCAAGGCAACCTGACCAAGGTAGAAGCGGATAAGAAATATCTGAAAGAGCGGCTGATGACCGCACGGGAGAAACGTGCAGAGGATAGCCCCATTTTCCAGCTGCTGGAAAACTATCCTGATGTTTCGCAAGGATACTCTTTGGAAGGAGCTGATGTTTTTCGTTCTCAGCTAGATACTTCCAAGCAGCAAAAGGAATCACTAGCCGTCATTCGGGGAAAGGAAACCACGGATAAGAAGAAGTTTGCTGAATTGCAGGCTTTCGATAATGCCTTGGGCAAAAAACTAGATGGAGTAGACACCAGTGTCTTGATGGATCTGTTTCTGAGCTACCGAGCTGTAGGCGAATATCAGTCTATGATTGGCCTGGTAGAACGGATGCCTAAACACCTGGCAGGTACGGTACTGGTGCAGGAGCAAATGGCCCTGGCGCTCAACCGGATGAAGGACCATGATGGGGCGGAAAGGATTTTGCTCAACTTGATCAAGGAGCGCGGACCCAGTAGTGAGACCTACGGCCTTTTAGGTAGGGTGTACAAGGACAAGTGGCGGAACGCCCGGGCCTCTGGCCGGAAGCTTAAAGCCAGAGGGGCGCTCAAAAAAGCTGCTGAGATATACCTGAAGGGATATAAGGCTGACCTGCGGGATGCGTATCCTGGGGTGAATGCCGTGACCATGATGTACATCAATAACCCGGAGGATGCCCGGCTGAAGAACATCTTGCCGGTAGTGAGGTACGCAGTATTGCGCGAAATTGAGCGGAAGGAGCAGGTGGATTATTGGGATTACGCCACCTTGTTTGAGCTAGATGTACTGGAATACGACTTGGTGTCTGCGCAAGATCACCTAGAGGAGGCTGTGAACGTGGGGGCGCTCGAAAGTTGGATGCTAGAAACCACCCTAGCCAATATGGTTTACATACAGGAGGCGCGAGAGTCTCGGGGCTTGGATGTAAGCGAATTGGCCGAGTTGGCCCAAGAAATGCAGGAAATGGTGAATGATATGAAGAAGGGGTAGGCCTCGCCTACTTCTTCATAAATCGTTCCTTCCGGTTGTCTACTATGAGGTAGTATAAGCCTGTTTCCAAGGCTAATACATCAATGAATTTGCCTTTTCCGGCCAGTACCCTAGCCCCTTGGGCATTATGGATTTCATATTCCGCCTCCCGGCTCAAGGTAATCTGGTCTAGCACCCGAACCGGGTAAAAGGTGACCGGTTGCTGTTCTGACCGGAATACGAATTCGCGGGAAAGCGTGACCGTCCCATCTGGGGCCAAATACCGAATGCGGTAGCGATTGGTTCCGGAGTTGTGCTCCGCAGCAATACTATACGTATTAGCCTCTACATCTCCTTTGGCGTCTACGGTAAGCTGAGGATTCCATTCGCCCATCCGAAAACTTTCCAGAAAGAACTTAGACTCGGGTTTTTCTCCACGGGTAGACCAACGTATATCATTGAGGTCCGCTTGAGCAACCAAGAACTCGAAATCCCCCTTCAAGCGAATCACTTGGGGGTTGATGATTTTGGGTTCGCATTCCGCTTTATGGGTGATCCGGATAATCACCGGATCGTCATAATCAAGAAAGCTGAGATCGATAGTATAGGCGGATGTACGAGGGTTGCTACTTACCACCCGGTCGTTCACGTACACAAACTCGGTACAGAAGCTACTGCGGTCTGCACACAGTGGATTTTGGACATAGAGATTCTTCCCCTGATATACGCCAGTTACCAGGAGTTCTTGTGTTTGTGCGTGGGTCGGGTGTATGATGATTCCGCACAGGATTACCGCAATGCTCAAAAAACACCTGCTCATTAGAGGAATCCTATAGTAGTACTAGAATTATGCAATTTACTGGTAAAAAACAAAAATTATTCCAAGGATGGTAACTTTCATCCAAAAAGTAGGAAAAAGAGACTTTTTTACCCAGTCTTATTCGTACCGCAGTGCTTCAATGGGGTCAAGACGTGAGGCTTTTATAGCAGGAATGAGGCCTGCCAGGGTGCCTACTGTTACACAGACGATGAGCCCTACGATAATCCAAACTACCGGCAAGGTAAAGGCTGTTTGCAGGGCAAAGACGGATATCATATTGCCTACCATTAGCCCCAAGGCAATGCCCGCCATGCCTCCTAGCAGGCAAACTAGTATGGCCTCAATCAAGAACTGCTGCCGTACTTTGGTAGGGGTGGCACCTATGGCTTTTCGTACCCCAATTTCGCGGGTACGCTCCGTTACCGATACCAGCATAATATTCATCAACCCAATGCTAGCCCCTAGTAGAGTAATAAAGCCGATCCCAAAACCACCTATTCTTAAGTATCCGGTTACCTCCTCCAGGCTCTCACTCAAGGATTCTTGTTGTTCTATTTCAAAAGAATCCTCTTCTCCCAGAGGGTCTTGACGGATAATACGGAATAAACCACGGGCTTCCTCCATGGCTACCTCCATTTCCGTGGGTGTAGTGGTAGCATCTAATACAATCGCGAGCCAATAACTCAAGGCCGACCCACGCCGCCCTTCCAGTTTTCGGGCTGCTTCTATCGGGATAATCAGTGTGCGGTCGGGGCCACCATCCGGGCCAAAACCGCCTTCTTCTTCGAAAACCCCAATTACCTTGTACCGATTGCCATATACGGTGATGCTTTGGTTGATGGGCGATTCCTCTCCCGAGAAAAGAGTAGTAGCAATCTCATTGCCAATGATGGCGACATTCACTCCATATTGTAACTCACTGTTGGAGAAGTTTCTACCTTCGTCAAGATTGAGCCCCTCCATGAGAAGATAGTTTTCATCTGCCCCGCGGATGGTAATTCGTGGGTCCGTCTTTTCAGAGCCAAATTTCACCTCAGCTCCTCCAGTTATGTAGGTTTGCAGGCTCTGGAAGGTGCCGGGATAGTTGTATCGTTCCATGAAGTCACGGAACTGACGGTAATTTACCCTGGGGTGGCGTTTCTCTGCTTTGCCTTCCTGGCTACCTCCCCGGTATGATTTTGAATAAATCTCAAAAGAACCTGCTCCCAGGCTGGAAAGCTCGGAGTCAACGGTCTGTTGTATTCCTTCTACTGCGGTAAGCATGCCTACCAGGGCCATGATGCCAATGGCAATGATGGCGGCGGTAAGGACCGAACGCAACATGTTGGCTCTGATGGAGGTAACTCCTTCCCGGAAATTCTCAATTATGCTCATACCAAATGGGGTTGCGACCAAGTTACACCTTTGATCATAGTTCACGAACAGATATTGGTTATCTTACGTTGGACTGTATACTATTGGTTTAAATCTGGCTTGAATGATGAAATACGCACGTCTGTTGCTTGTAGTAATGTTGGTTGGAGTAAGCGGCGCTTCATGGGCTTCCAAACTGCTCATTCCCATGGACGAAGCGCAGTCCAATCACCTAAAGGCTTATGGTATTTCATACTGGGTGCTAAGCCAAGATCTGGAAATAGATTGGCTGCTCAACTTTCGGGGAGGTAGCTTCATGATGGAGCAGCTACAGGGCGTGGAGAATGAGTTGATCATTCGGGGCGTCTCCTACGAGGTGATTTCGAGTGCCCAAGCCAACCAGATTTTGACGGCTATTTCCAGCCCTAGCTCCAACATGGACGTGATGAAGCTACAGCAGTATCCCAAAATAGCGGTGTACTCACCCAAAAGTAAGCAGCCCTGGGATGATGCCGTGACGCTTGCGCTCACCTACGCTGAAATTCCGTATGATGTCATTTTTGATGATGAGATTCTGAACGACGAACTCTCAAAATATGACTGGTTGCACCTGCACCATGAGGATTTTACCGGGCAGTACGGCAAGTTCTATCGCAACTTCCACAATTACTCCTGGTACCAAGAGCAAGTGCGTGAGCAGGAGTCACTAGCGGCCAAGTGGGGCTTTAGCAAGGTGTCCCACCTTAAGCTGGCGGTGGCCAGAACCATACAGGCCTATGTGGCCGGTGGAGGGTTCCTATTTGCCATGTGCTCGGCCACCGATACGTTTGATATTGCCCTGGCGGCTGACGGAGTGGATATCTGCCACGAAGTGTTCGACTATGATCCTGCGGATCCGCAAGCGCAACAAAAGCTGAATTACGAGAACTCTCTGGCTTTCGAAAATTTCATCCTGGTGCGCGACCATTTGGAATATGAGGTGTCCAATATTGACAATCTACCAGGTAGCCGGGGATTGCGAGAAGACGAAGACTTTTTCCGCTTGTTCCAGTTTTCAGCAAAATGGGATCCCATTCCCACCATGCTTACCCAGAACCACGTAGAGGTCATCAAAGGGTTTATGGGGCAGACTACCGGTTTCAAAAATCGTTTGATAAAGCCCGATGTGGTAGTGATGGGCGAGACCGCCTCCATTGGTGAGGCAAAGTACATTCATGGGGTACTAGGCAAGGGATTCTGGACCTTTTACGGAGGACACGATCCGGAAGACTATCAGCATACGGTGGGCGAGGAACCCACAGATTTGAATATTCATCCCAATTCCCCTGGATACCGACTTATCCTGAACAACATCCTGTTTCCGGCGGCCAAAAAGAAACGCCAGAAGACCTGATTTTATCTCCTATTCTGTATTAAGGTTGCGGGAATTCGTTATTTGGTCTTATGGATTCCGCACCCGAAGCCCTGCCTTGGGTAACTGTAGTCTGCCTGTGCTACAATCAAGCCCAATACGTAGCCACTGCCTTGGATTCGGTAGCACAACAAAGCTACCCGAGGGTGGAATTGATTGTGGTGGACAATGCCAGTACTGATGGCAGTTGCACGGTGATCAACCGCTGGTTGGAAGATCATCCAGAGGTGAATGCCCGGTTTTTCCCTCAATCCCAAAACCTTGGTATTTGTGCTGGCTTCAATCTAGGCTGGCGGCCTGGCACGGGTAGCTACTGTATTGATTTGGCAGGTGACGATATTTTGTTGCCAGACCGAATTCAAGTAGGGGTGCGAGAGATGGAAAGGGCAGGAGAGGAGTACGGAGTTCATTTTGCTGACTGTCAGGAGATTTCTTCCGAAGGGCAACCCATGGCCAACTTTTACTGGGGCCTTGATCTGCCTCAGGGGGAGGTGTTTACCTCCGTGGTAGAAAGCTATAATATTCCTATTCCCAGCCTTATGTTTCGACGGTCAATGCTAGAGGAGTTGGGTGGGTATAATGAGCAGCTGCACTATGAAGATTTTGATATTCTGGTGCGGGCGGCGCGAGGCTGGAAATTCCGGGGTAGTCCTGAGATTCTAGTGTACAAACGCATAGTGCCCCGCAGCAAGGGGGAAGACCGTTTCTTGGCAGACAATCCTCACCTGCTGACCACAGCCATCGTGTGCGAATGGATTCTGGAGCATTGCAAAGCTGATGAGGAGTACCAAGCCTTGAGAAACCGCGTGGACTATGAACTGCGGGAGGCTCTGCGAGTAGGTCATAAGAGGGCCGCTAGCAAGCTGCTTGCCATTAGCAATAGGCTCCCATCGGCCTCCTATAAAACCAGGCTTTGGAAGTGGTGGGCGCGCTGGCAAGGGATTTTACCGGAATCCCCCTCTCAGTAAGTGGTCCGTAGCTTAGACGTAGGCTGGCTGCAAGTTGGCTAGCATGTCTTGAGTCATGCGGTCCAGATCATATTCAGGGGTCCATCCCCAATCCCTTTGGGCTACACTGTCATCTACAGCATCAGGCCAGGAATCTGCAATAGCCTGCCGGAAATCGGGGGCATAGCTGATCTGGAAGTCGGGAAGGTGCTTTCGAATAGCCGTGGTCATCTCTTTGGGGGAGAAACTAATGCCATTCAGGTTGTAGCTGGTACGTATGGTCAGTCGGTCTGCCTCGGCATCCATGAGCTCAAGGGTGCCCCGTACAGCATCGGGCATGTACATCATGGGCAGGTAACTGTCCTCCCGCAAGAAACATGAGTAAGCGTTGTGCTTCAGTGCCTGGTGATAAATATCCACCGCATAGTCAGTGGTACCTCCACCGGGCAAAGCCTTATACCCTATAAGCCCCGGATAGCGAATGCTGCGTACGTCCACCCCAAATTTTTCAAAATAGTATTGACACCACTGCTCTCCGGCCTGTTTGCTGATGCCGTAGACGGTGTTGGGTTCCATCACGGTGCGCTGGGGCGTATTGTCCATAGGGGTAGTGGGCCCAAATACGGCGATGGAACTCGGCCAGTAGATTTTATGGAGCTTTTTCTCACGGGCTAGCTCCAGCACGTTGAGGAGGCCCTCCATGTTGAGCCGCCAGGCAAAAAGAGGGTTCTTTTCCCCATTTGCCGAAAGAATAGCTGCCAAATGGTAAATCTGGGTAATTTTATATTTGTCGATGATCTTGCCCAGTCCCTGCTTATCCAAAACATCCAGCTTCTCAAAAGGACCTGCCTCTTCGGCATGGGTAGACCGTACGTCTGAAGAAACCACATTTTGAGCACCCAAGCGGTTACGTAGGGCCTCGGTTAGTTCGGTGCCTAGCTGACCGCCGGCCCCAATCACCAAGATTTTGTCCATAGGGAATATCGCTATACCTTTGAAAGAGGCCGCAAAGTACAAAGATCCTAAGAAAACGTTTGCAATCTTTGAATATCTGTCCTTTGCGTGGCAATTCCCGAAGCTATGAGTGATTTCAAAGACTACTTGCTGAGTAAGAAAATTGACCCGGACGCTTTTCTACAAGGGGATGCTAAGCAATACCAATCGTTGGAAGAAATCTTTGTCCAGGTTTCGCCTGCTAGTTTTACACAGCAAAAGCTTTTTCTGATCAATCCCATAAGGAGGGCCTATCCTTTACCGCCCGAGAAGATGGCAGAAAAAGATCCTTTGCCTAAAAAAAGTGCAAAACCAACGGTACCAAAGCCCACCATGCCCAAAGCTGCTAAGCCGACTATTCCTAAGCCTTCTTCGAATCCAAATAAACCGGAATAACCTATGTACGATACACTGAAACCTGTATTGGAAAAGGAACTTGCTTCTATTGATGAAGCAGGATTGTATAAGCGTGAGCGGGTAATTACTTCACCCCAATCCGCAGAAATTGATACCAACGATGGTAAGCATGTTTTGAATTTTTGTGCCAACAATTACCTGGGACTCTCCTCACATCCTAAGGTGATTGAGGCGGCCCATCAAGCCATCGATTCGCACGGATTTGGCCTTTCTTCGGTGCGGTTTATTTGCGGTACGCAGGACATCCATAAGGAATTGGAGCAGAAGATTGCGGACTTCCTGGGGATGGAAGATACCATCTTGTATGCCGCGGCTTTTGATGCCAACGGCGGAGTGTTCGAGCCTTTGCTGGGAAAAGAGGACGCCATCATTTCCGATGCCCTTAATCATGCTTCCATCATTGATGGGGTGCGCTTGTGTAAGGCCATGCGCTACCGGTACAAGCATAATGACATGGCCGATTTGGAGGAGCAACTCGAGGCCGCCAAGGAAGCAGGAGCCAAGCAAATCATGATTGTGACCGATGGGGTATTCTCCATGGACGGCACCATTGCTCAGCTGGATAAGATCTGTGACTTGGCGGACAAGTACGGGGCTTTGGTAATGAGCGACGAATGCCACAGTACTGGGTTTATGGGCAAAACGGGCCGTGGTGTGCACGAGTACCGGGAGGTAATGGGCCGGGTAGATATCATCACGGGCACCTTGGGCAAAGCCTTGGGTGGTGCTTCTGGTGGTTTCACGGCTAGCCGCAAAGAGGTTGTGGATATGCTTCGCCAACGGTCTCGCCCTTATTTATTCTCAAATACCTTGGCTCCCGCCATTGCCGGGGCTTCCATCGCGGTTATGGATTTGCTGACCAGCACTACAGAGCTTAGAGATAAGTTGGAGGACAACACCAAGTACTTCCGCGCTCAAATGGAAGCCGCTGGTTTCGATATCAAACCCGGAGAGCATCCTATTGTGCCGGTGATGTTGTACGACGCTCCTCTCTCTCAAAAGATGGCGGATCGCCTCCTGGAAGAAGGCATTTACGTGATTGGTTTCTACTACCCGGTAGTACCCAAAGGCGAAGCCCGTATTCGGGTGCAGATTTCGGCGGGTCATGAGCGGGAACACCTTGACCAAGCCATCGCGGCCTTTACTAAAGTGGGCAAAGAGCTGGGTGTGTTGAAATAATGGTATGGGAAGTAGTGGCCCTGCCTAGCTATGGTCACTACTTTTTCAAGATCCTGAATGAAAGAATGTGCTGGAGAAATTCCTCGAATTCAGTTTTAATCAAAGTGTTTGATGATCTCCTCATAGGTCTTTGATGGATCTTGCCGATTGTCAAAAACGGTAATTATGTAAATCACCTCGTCACGAATAGTATAGAGGGCAGTGGTTTGTTTGGTTATCACCAACTTCCTGATATCAGGGCGGAAATGGCTTACAGGAAAGCCAAGTGGGTTTTGCTTCAGGGCTTCTATTCTATCTTGCAGAGCGGCTACAAATTTCCTCCTTGAGGCTGCTGACCACTCCATTTCTAGGTATTCAAGCAGCCTTTCAATCTTGTAGGAGGCAATCTGAGAGAATTGTACTCTCATGAAATCTTTTGCTGAAGCTCTTCCCAGCTAATGGTTTTGCCCTCTTCTATCTGTCTGAGACCTATCTCAACCTCTTCTTTTTGAATTTCGGAGAGTTCCTGCCACACATCAGAGCTTTCTTGAGATACAATAGTCTGCAACCGCTGTATTAAGGCTGGGTTTTCGATATCTAAAATTTGCCTAACCAGATTTATTTTTAAGGCCTGTAACTCTGAAACGCTCATAGTCAAAAATAGTCAATTCCGGTCAGGAATTGGTTTGGAGGAAGTGAATCCTTAAGGAATAGGGTGCTAATTCAAGGTAACCCCCATCAACAAAACGTCATCAATTTGGGAGCTATTCCCTTTCCAGCGCATGAGCGTTTCATGCAGTTTGTTCTTTTGCTCCTTAGCAGGCAGGTCTGCAATAGCATCCAGTAGTTGGTATAGATTGCGAACCATAAACTTTTGGTTGTCCTTCTCGCTGAACTGGTCTGCTTAGCCGTCAGAGAACAGGAAAATCTGTTTCACTTCTTCTATAGGCAACACGTGATCCCGAAAGGGGAGGTCATCTCCTTCAAAGGTCCGGGGTCGGTCTCCAATACTGAAGCGGTCCCCTTTTATGATCTGCAAGCCCTCACTGTCCATGTATACCAAGGGCCGTTTCGCCCCTGAATAGGTGAGGGTTCCCGTCTTTTTATCAATCACGGTCAGGGCCAGGTCCATGCCGTCCTTACGGATGTTGGCCGCGTCCTCTTGCTGTTGCAGTTGTAGTACCGTTTGTCGGTGTAGCTCTTGCAAGATGGCAGAAGGCTGGTGGATTTTCTGCTGAGTGACAATCTGCGAGAGGAGCGTATGCCCCAATACCGACATAAAGGCCCCTGGCACTCCATGACCGGTGCAGTCTACTGCCGCTACAAACAACTTATCGTCATCCGATACTAACCAGTAAAAGTCTCCACTCACCACATCCTTAGGCAGGTACAGGATGAAGCTCTCAGGAAACCAAGACTGTAGCAGCTGGCTGTCGGGTAAGAG
>JBCBHI010000103.1:0-9863 GCA_038525885.1 Bacteroidota bacterium | reverse complement strand
AGGGAACATCGTATCCTTCAGCACTCGCGCTACTGGCAGGAGGTAAGTCCAATCTATTCGGGTCCATTCCATGAGGGAGATTCGTATCAGAACTCGCGGCTACCCATTCGTAGGATACTTGAGATAGGCTTTCAGGAATAGGTATGGTGAAGAGGGGAATTAGGAGGGCTAGGAGAGGAGTGAGGAGCAAGTATACCCGGTTGAACCGGTACATGGTTTCCCGTTGGAAGACCGTCCGGTAGATCCCTGCAAGGATGGCTGAGAGGAGAATTACCTTAGCGAAGTAAACCATCATGACTTCTTCGATTTTTCCATTTCCTCATCCACCATGTTGCGTAGTGCCTCCAACTCTTCATAGCTCAGCTTTGAATTTTGGGTGAAAAAGGAAGCAAATTTCAAGCTGGAGTTGTCAAAGAAATTGCGAATAAGACCGCCCAGATGATTAGAGAAATAGGCCTTCTTTTCAATGAGAGGATAGTATTCCCGGGAGTTGCCGTGTAGGGTGTACCCAATGGCATTTTTCTCCTGTAGTCTTTTGAGTAGCGTAGCTACCGTGGTTTTGGCTGGTTTTGGGTCTGGGTAGGCCGCTAGCAGGTCCTTCATGTACACCTTCCGGTGTTTCCAGATCAATTCCATTAAGGCCTCTTCCGCTTTGCTGAGTTCCATGTTCTACATGAATAGATTTTGTTCTACAATTATAGAACTATTGGGGCTAAAAGTCCAAATCCCAGAAGGGAATTATTATTATGGAATAGATAAGTAATTGATTATCAGTCGATAATTCTTAGCAATCCAGATCTTTGCCCTCGCGGGCCATGGCTAAAGCCTGCTCAATAAAGGATTCCAAACCCGTGCCCGTCACTGCATTTTTCTTTTTAATGCGGATGCATCCTTTACCCATATCCAGGCCTTCTAAGAGCTTACCCTCAGGGTCTATCTTGTTGATGTTACCCACGTACAGGCCCACATAATTCTTTTGGGCATTGAGGTGAAACACATGGGTTCCGGCCTCGGTATAGGACAGCATTTTATATTGAATGGCTTCGTCCGGAGCGGTGGAATTAGTCAGAATCAGGTCTCTGATTTCTACCAGTTTATCTTTTCGCCAATCGGCATCCAGTACCTCAAGGTACTCGGTAGGGGATTCTACGTCGTATTGCATAGGTAAGGGGCTTAGGCAGTAAATTAACCAATCGCCCCTTACCAAGCAATGCGAAAGGGGTGGTCCTAGGCAACTGGGCTTACCTCTGGTCTTTTCTTGGCCCAATAGGCCACATGCAGCTTGCGGTACAGCCAAGAGCCTAGCATGAAATACATCACGCCTACAAAGGCACCTCCCACAAACATGCCCTGTTCCGAGAAACCCGATACCCCATATTTATAGAGAAACAGGCATAAGGAGATGCCAAAGTTGAGGATGGCGTAGCCGATGTTAGCCCGGTTGCCAAACCCCAATCCACTGAACATGCGGCCCTTCCACACTCCCAAAACCCAATGCGGAAGGGTATTTACCAACGTTAATCCGATAAAAAAGTCAATGATATTCATGATATGGAGATTTAATCTGAATTAGGACGAATGTACTAGAAGTTGATAAATAGGACAAGTGTCCTAGATTGTTTTTTGGACGAATGTCCTAATTCGGTACTTTTGAGGTATGAAGACTAGGGATCGCATATTGGACGCCGCCAGGCAACTCTTTAATACCCAAGGAGTGGCGCAGATTAGCATGAGAGATATTGCTGGACATCTGGATATGAGCGTAGGCAATCTTTGGTATCACTTTAAAACCAAAGACCTGATTGTGGCCGAGTTGTATCAGCAACTGATGGGAGACATGCATACCCAGGTGCAGCAAATCCCCGCTGAGCGGGATAGTATCGTTTCCTTGCTAGAGTCGCATCGGCTTATGTTTTCGGTACAATACCGCTATAAATTCTTTTACCTCAATCTATACGATGTGCTAGACCAGCATCCCTCCGTTAAGGACCTGTACGTGCAGTTCAGTCAGCAAAACCGAGAGGTAGCCAAGGGGTTTCTGATGGAATACGAACAGTCAGGCGTGTTTGCCCGACCTCTGACGGACCGGGAGCGCAACCAACTCATTACTAGCGGCCAGATGTTGAATAATACCTGGGCGATTGATGCAGAACTGTTCTATGGCGGCGACGCCCAGGGTAAGCTGTTGCACTACATGCAGATCTGTTGCCAGCTGTTTTATCCTTATTTGTCCACCGAAGCCCAGCAGGCTTATGACTCCTATTTTCAGGCGCTAGAAAGCCAAACCGGGATGTCAACGGTAGCATCCTAAACCTTTCGCAGGTTTTCCTCTGGCCATCACACAAGGTTAGGCCTCTCACCACCGTTACCCATACAGCTATAGGGCATGGTAGAGTAATGGTGCCTCCGGATAATAAATATCCATTTGGCCCAATTGCGTTTTCGAGGTATGAACGGGCAAAGACTAAATATTTCTTGCAAGACTTAACTATCGGTAATTTAAGATACCACCATTGCTTATATTCGGGTCTCATGTACCCGATAGACCAAAGGCAAAAACGATTCTCAACCGTGGGGTATTGGTTTCTTAGCTTCCTGCTGTTTTATGGTTGCTTCCCTATAGATACCTTCCATGCTACCATTACCGTTTCGGCTACCCAAACCCCAGTTTGGGAAGAAGGAGGCACCGGAGAGTTCACGGTGTTGGTGAGCCTGCTCAATTCTACCGGGGACACCCTTACCGTTCCGTACCAGGTCTCGGGCTCGGCCCTTGCCGGCACGGATTATCAACCGCTATCGGGGGCTATTCACATTGCACCGCAGGAGAACTCAGCCTCCATTCCGGTGGTGATTCTGAACGACGAGGAAATAGAGGATACCGAAACGGTGATCATTACCCTTAAGGATGAAGGACTTCCCTTAGGGGTCAACTTGGACGCTTCTACACTGTCCGATACGGTTTTGATAGAAGATAATGATCCTGAAGAACCCCAGGTATATACGCTTTCTGTAGATGTAGGGGCGGATACTCTTGTGGAAGGAGAAGAAACCACCATCACCTTTTCGTTGAACACTCCTTATTCAGGTTCCTTACCCTTAGCTATTCCTCTGGCTTATACGGGCACCGCTACTCCCAGCATAGACTACCCCGTATTGCCCGATCAGGTTGAGTTTCAAGCTGGCGATTCCTTGCACTCCCTCACATTACAAGTTACCGACGATGCAGAGGTAGAGGAGGTAGAAACCATTCTCCTGACCTTGGATACGACTCAGTTCCCCCAGGAGATTAAGTTGGCAACGGAGCCCTCGCTGAAGCTGTTTATTCAGGATAATGATGAAGTGGAACCGGAGGGCCCCAATACCTGGGTATTTATTCTGGCGGGACAATCCAATATGTCTGGCCGGGCGGAGATTGAGGAGCAGGATTTGGTGACTCATCCCAGGATCTTGTACATGCGGCCCAATGGTAAAATCTCCACTGCTAAGGAGCCCTTGCACAACTACGAACCCGGCAAGGGCGGCTTGGGCTGTGGAATGTCATTCGCCAGAAATTTGCTAGAACATTTGCCCCCTGAGGATACCATATTGCTCATACCCACGGCCATTGGTGGCACCACGGTAAACATGTGGTTGTCCAATGTTACCCACAAGAATTTCTCCCTGCTCACCAATTTCTCGATTAAGGTAGAGCAAGCCCTGGCTACCGGGTCATTTCGGGGTATTTTGTGGTACCAAGGTGAGTCGGACGCTGTCCAGGAGAACTTTGAGTCATACGAGAAGGAGTTCCCATTGCTGATGCACAAGCTTCGGGAGATTGGCGGCCAGGACGATTTGCCTATTGTAACCGGCGAGCTCCCATCCTTCACCAAGCTGCCCGAGCAGTTTGCCAGGATCAACAGCCTGATGAAAGCCGCGGTTGACAATGATGAACACTTGTATTGGGTAGATGCTGATGGCCTTACTCACGTAGGAGACTTTTATCACATCGACAGTCAGGGCCAGCGGCTGCTGGGTAGGAAGTATGCTGAGGCCTTTGTGAAGATCTACGGACTGGAGTGATGGGGCAGGAAACAGAAAGCCGTGAATGCGCCTTATGCAGTCTGGAACGCCCCCTTACTTTTCACCATCTCATTCCCAAGAAAAACCATTCGAACAAGTGGTTTAAGAAGCGCTATACCCGGCACGAAATGCAAACTCGCGGAATCTACGTTTGCCAGCCCTGTCATAGCTACATCCACTCCGTAATTGGAGAAAAAGAGTTAGGCCGAAAGTTTAATTCCCCCGAGGCCCTGTTGGGACATGAATTGATTGCCCGGTTTGTAGAATTCCAGAAAGGAAGAGGCTAACCCGCAATACCAATCAGATTCAATACCATCATACGGCAATTTTGGAGAGCTATAGCATAGCCGTTGCCCAGGCCTGATAAAAAATAAACCCTCAAAGCATGGCCTTGAGGGTTTGATATGTCAATCAAGCTAAATTAAATATCATAGATCGTTACCGTTGATGTTCACCGTAGTGGTAGTGCCCGAATCAATGAACAGGGCCTGGATTTCACCACGCTGTGACAGCGCGTTACCTTCGGTGTCAAAATCAACTAGGTAAATATCATAAATTCCTACAGGAAGTGCAGCGAGTGTAAAAGCGTCGCCTTCCAAACGGTCCCACGTGAGTGCTGCGGAGTAAGGATTGGTGTTCGCGGTACTAATTGGACTTACCGCATTTCCGGCAGGGAAAGCATACGCCATGGTGTGGCTGCCTGTGCCGGAAAAATTGACCAAGGTAGCATCTAGATTACCAGACTTATTGGCGTCCACTACACGAATTTGTGGTTCCAAAATATATTCCGTTCCGGTCGCATCCAGTGATATTCCCCGGGGTGTCCCAAACTCAGCGATTACCTCAGTAGTCTCCCCAATGGGTACGGTGAAAGAACCGTCTGCTTCGTACACCAAACTGCTGCCTGGGCGTACGAAAAGTGGCTGGGTTTGGCCTCCGCTTAGTTCAATAAATGAGGCGGGCTCACCACGAATGGTAGACCCCTGTTCGGGGGCGTCAATTTCAAACCGCAGTGCATCGTACTTGCCTGATATGGCAGTAAACTCACTTAGCATCAGTGAATTACCGTCAGACAAATCTGCAAGGTTTACTTGATTGAGGCGAGTAAAGCCAGGGACGGGTTTCCAGTCTTCTCCTGCTACCTGATATTCCAATCCCGTAATAGTAACATAAACGCCTTGTACTGAATTGGAGGCAAATTCACTGTCGGTAAGATTAAGCACAAGCGTTGATTCTTCACTTGAATTGCACTGGCTAAATCCTACCAATGTAAAAAATCCCAAAGTGTAGAGTACCGACTTTTTCATAATGAGCGGGCTTTTCTTCGCTTAAATAATATGTGCGAAGCTTTATGCTACTAAGATACTGTACGGGGAGGGGGTGTGCGGGTTGAATATCTCCTGTTTAGGTGGAACGTAAGATTTTGTCGATGAAAAAGCTCTGAGGAGGGATGGTTAGTTATGGTGTTTTTCTAATAAATACTATCCTAGGAGTGGACCTTGTTTGCAGTATTTGCATATAACTAAGAAAACATTAGGAAATAATTGGTTAAAGATTTTACAAAGTGAAATCCCCCACGCAAAGCCGAAAAACCGCGTGGGGGACAGAAAGAGGGGTGTGGATTAGTCTCTGGGCTTAGGAGCGATGTAAGGGACGGTCGCTTTTTGCATTTCTTGGTTGAAATTCGGCAGCATTTCCTCCCAAAAGGTCGTGAGTTGTTGCTGGTAATCAGCCCATTCTGACTGCAAATCTTCCCAGCGTTGTCGCTGTCCGCGGGTCACAGGGGGCACCGCACCGTCCAGATTGTTCTGCAAATCCATCAAATGGATGTTGAGCTGATTGGGGAAATTGATCACATCCTGGAAGGTTTCCTGCTTGTTTTGTACCAAGACTTCCTCTAGGTCATTTAGGTATTGTACCAGCGAGTCCGCATGGGCCGAAAGTTCCGCTTGGGTGGTATCGGTCTTAAGCCGTGCATTGAAAGCTTTCAACTGCGTACGTACATCCCTTAGGTCCATCACTGCACCATATACATCCTCCAAAGCCATTTGGATGTCACCGATCATATCTGCTTGCTGCTGGTATGCACTTTGGCTTACTTCCAGTCTGGGATCTGCCAGCATTTCAAAGCGGTGTTCCCCTATTACGTCCTCACCGTAGGTCAGTCTCACTTGGTAGTTACCAGGAGGCATCAAGGGCCCTTGTTGCCCTTGCCACAGGAAGGTCTGCGGGGCCTGATAATCATCTCCTCTGAAGTTCCATACCAACTTGTGCATACCCGCTTCCCGGTCCAGCTGGTTTGCTTCTTCTTCAGCATCGGTAGAATAGGTGCGCAATATTTCCGTTCCACTTTCATCCAGCACCTCCACCATTAGGGCAACCGAATCAGCCTCTGCCGCGTCCTCAGACAGGTTATAGTAAAATACCAGGCCGTTGTCGGGGTTGGTGCCCTGCGTTAGGCTTTCCTCAATTCTAAAGCCCCCCACCCGGTAGGGATTATTGGGTTGGAAAGTGCTTACGTCAGCCTCAGCCATTTCCTCTTGCCACTGGTGCAGCACGGTAAGGTCATCCAATACCCAAAAGGCACGGCCTTGGGTAGACGCCAGCAAGTCTCCTTGGTGGACCATGAGATCGGTAATGGGGACCACCGGCAGATTTAGCTGGAAAGGATGCCAATGAGACCCTCCATTCCAGGAAATATAGAGCCCGGTCTCTGTGCCGGCGTACAACAAGCCTTCCCGGTCTGGGTCCGCACGCACCACCCGCACGTGGGCTTCGGGAGCAATGCCGTTCACTATTCGCTGCCAGGTTTTGCCGTGGTCAGTAGTTTTGAAGATGTGCGGGGTAAAGTCATTGAACTTATACCGCGTTACGGCCAGGTACACGGTACCGGGTTGGGTGGCCGAAATTTCGATGCTATTGATCAGTGCATCCGTTCCTTCCAGGGCCGGAGGGGTAACGTTACTCCATGTGGCACCGCCATCCTGGGTCATGTGCACCCATCCGTCGTCGGCACCTACCCATAGCTCGTTTGCATCCAGGGTCGATTCTGCCATGGAAGCAATGGTATGATATACCTCGCCACCAGCACCTTCGCTGGTAATAGGGCCACCGCCGTAGCCAATATGGCTGGTATCGTTCTTGGTCAGGTCTGGGCTTATTTCTTCCCAGGCATTACCCCGGTTGGTACTCTTCAATACATGGTTGCCTCCATGATAAATCACCGAGGGGTCGTGTACACTTACCAGAATGGGAGCATTCCAGTTGAAACGGTACTTAAGGTCCGCAGCGTTTTCGCCTAAGCCCAGGAAATAATAAGCCATCACGTCCCGGGTAGTACGGGTTTCCTCGTCCCATTCGGAGATGATGCCCTGATAGCAGCCAGCATATACATACCGGGGATTGTCCCGGTCGAAGGCAGGCCAGGCACTCTCGCACCCGCCTACAGAATAGAAATCATCGTTGCTGATGCCGCCGGAGAAAGTGCGGTTGGGTATACTTACCGAGCTGTTGTCTTGCTGGCCACCGTAGATGCGGTATGGGAATTGGTTATCAGCATTGATCCGGTAGAACTGGGCCGTGGGCTGGGTACTTTGCCGGGACCAGGTAAGGCCGTTATTATAGGTGATGTTGGCACCCCCGTCGTTGGCGTTGATCATCCAGTGCGGATTTTC
The DNA here is from genome assembly GCA_038525885.1 of Bacteroidota bacterium. Taxonomy (GTDB): domain Bacteria; phylum Bacteroidota; class Bacteroidia; order Cytophagales; family Cyclobacteriaceae; genus DMST01. Next base: position 2,130 of record JBCBHI010000103.1, on the reverse strand, counting down.
AGGATTGATCCAAAGGTCGTGGTTGTCCCCGTGCTGGGTAGGCACCCCCTGAAAAGTACGGCCGCCGTCCGTAGAGCGTAGCATAGGTGCATTCAATACCACCACCGTATTGGATTCCGTAGGGTGGGCAAATACGTGCATATAGTACCAAGAGCGTGCTTGCAACACGCGCGAGCCATTGACGCGGTTCCAGGTCTCACCAAAATCTTCAGATTTGTACAAGCCTCCTTTTTCGGCTTCCACTATGGCCCAAACCAAGCCTGCTTGGGCAGGGGAGGCCGCTACCCCAATTTTACCCATCAGGTCGGGCAGGCCCTCGCTGAGTTCATTCCAAGTTTCACCGCCGTCTTCTGACTTCCAAATGCCAGAACCTTCACCGCCCGATACTACCTTCCAGGGTAGGCGCTGGTGCTCCCAAAAGGCAGCATACAGTACCCTAGGGTTGGTGGCATCCAAAGTAAGATCACTGACCCCTGCTTTATCATTCACATACAAGACTTTACGCCAGGTAGCACCACCATCCGTAGTTTTGTACACACCACGCTGGTCCGTGAGACCATAGGGGCTGCCTTGGCCACCTACCCAAGCTATGTCGGGGTTGGTGGGGTGAATACGGATTTTTGAGATTTGCCGTACTCCCTCCAAACCTACGTTGGTCCAGGTTCGCCCACGGTCGGTGGACTTATATACTCCGTCGCCGTGGGAGGTCATTACCCCTCTTACTGGGGCTTCGCCCATGCCTACGTATATCACATTGGGATCTGCCGAAGCCACCGCAATGGCCCCAACAGAACCAGTGGTAAAGAACCCGTCGGAGATATTTTTCCATGTTTCTCCTGCATCTGTAGTACGCCATACGCCACCACCCGTGGAACCCATCAGATACTCATAGGGATTGTCTGGGAAGCCAGAAACTGCGGTAGAACGGCCACCACGATGAGGGCCTACATTGCGCCAGGTGAGGGCATCGACTGCGCTTTCTTCAAAGGCTGGCGCGGGTGGGGTAGCATTGTTGTTTCTGCGGCGTTGGGCCTCGGTATGGGCAGTGCCCAATACTAGCAGGGCCAACCCCAGGAGGGTGGTTCGTAGGAACATAGTTGTGTTTCGTTGCTTTTGGCGGAAGATACCGAGCCCTTCAAGATTTTGCCAAGGGATTGGGATGAAGGGCAAGGAGGGGCCGAAATACCGGATATCCTCTTGGTAAGGCCAGAGAGCCTCACCTCACAACTCACACTCTTTACTTATTCTGGTTCTACGGGTGTGCCGAAACCCACACTTCCCCATCTTCAAAGACCTCCTTTTTCCAGATGGGTACGGTTTCCTTCAGGGTATCGATGGCATACTGACAGGCAGCAAAGGCTTCCTTGCGGTGTGCAGAGGAGCAAGCAATCACCACGGCTTCCTCACCAATAGGCACCCGGCCCGTTCGGTGATGAATCACCATTTTATGGAGGGACCACTGCTGGGAGGCTTGGTCGGCTATTTTGCGCATTTCTGATACCGCCATGGGGGCATACGCTTCAAAGTCCAGGTACTGTACGCTTTTGCCCTGGGTTGCATTCCTTACGGTTCCCACAAACACCACAATGCCCCCCGACGCGTCCATATTCACAGCCTCAGTACACGAGGTAGTATCTAGTCTCGCCTCGGTAAGATAAATGTCCTCCATAGCCCTAAATGTACACCTTGTGACCCACATCGAGAAATTAGCTCGCAGACCGACCGTAAAGTTTGTCCAGTTGTCCAAATTGATAGAACTTTCTGTTCCACCATTAACCTAAACATTCAATGAGCGAATTATTGAAACTCAATATCAACGGACTCAACTATGCGATACATGTAGCCGGCGAAGGACACCCCATTATGCTGTTGCATGGCTGGCCAGACTCTCACAAGATGTGGAGAAAACTAACTCCTATGCTGGTAGAGGCTGGGTATAAGGTGATTGCCCCGGATTTGCGAGGTTTCGGAGAAACGGACATGCCCAAGAAACTGAAGGACTATAAACTGGCCAAAACCGGGGATGATTGTATCAAAATTCTTGATGCTCTTGAGGTCAAAGAACCCGCATATTTGATGGGACACGACTGGGGAGCTGCCTTGGGCTGGTCTATGGCACTCGACTACCCA
>JBCBHI010000102.1:0-9868 GCA_038525885.1 Bacteroidota bacterium | reverse complement strand
TCGGGTAAAGGTACCGTTGCCGGGAAACTGAACGAAATTAAAGGCGTGGTCTTCCTCCCAATGGTATCCAATCTCCCAGAAGTAATCCTCTAGCCTCCGGTTTTCTACCCGGGGCTGATAGTAGATAAGGCTCAACCACAGGCTTTTCCAGCGCGCACGCAGCGCTACCCCGGCCCCCACCGGCGACACATCCGCTTGCAGTGTCCAGGCAGGTAGGAATTGTACACTCGCATTGGCAAAGAAGCCCTGGGCTTTGGCAGTTTTGTTCCATCCACCAGAAAGGCCAAAGCGGTTCCACCGGTAGCTAGACACCAAGTACATATACCCCCGGTGCATCCCTACACTCAGGGCAGGCATGCCCTTGAACAAGCTGTCTTGCAAGAAGGCATTGAACTTGACAATCATAGAAAGCCGGGGGTTGAGCAACTGGGGGATGTCGGACCGCAAACCCACTTCCAGACGATTGGTAAGGCCTACCGTAATGTGGACCCTATCCAAGGAATCCAGAATAAAGCTCTCCTGTATGGAAATATACCCATGGCCCTTGGGTAGCGTATGGGCTGTGGCCGTGGTAATAGCCCCGGTGGTCCCTTGCATGTTAGGGTACTGGGCTAGTAGTGGTCGGTCTGATTTCTGAGAAAAAGCTGATTTGGATAAAGTAAGCAAGAGGATGAGACCCATCCAATGAATGGTAAAATATCGGGACATATTAAAATCTGTACGTAGTTAGGATATGGATAAGAATGTGATGATACGAGAAAATTTCTAGACCTCATATGCCCCATCCTACACTTCTATGGATTATCCACACCCAAGTGATGCTTCCCAATGGAGGTATCACCTAGAGAGGTTATACTTTAACATCTCTCCTATCGAAAAAATACAACACCCTACCCATCCCGCCTTTATTGCCTAAACGCGTAATACCCTTCAGGCTCCAAAGAAATGTTCTAAATAAGAGGAATATGAAGGTAAAATTTACAAAAACCATAGAAAGCAGCTAGCGGCCGGGCAAAGGTTACCTGAAGGTTAAATCTCAAAATAGTTACATATAATTTCATAAAACTTTAGTGACGAATCTGAAACTCGATCGGGATATACAGTTCCTTCTTTTGCGGCATAATTCTAACTAAACTCTGTTATGAACTTGCTACCCAAATCCATGCTGATCAGCGCTGGTTTCGTGCTGTTGGCTTCTTCTTGTGATGTACTGGATCCTGTGGGCCGCGATGTGGTTTTCCAAAACCATTCCATCACGGCAAACTACCTTTCGCTAGACCCCACTTTCTCTAGCGTAGAGGTGTACACCCTCGTTTCTTCCGAGGATGAATTACCCAACACGCCCAACTTTGTTTATGGGTCTATGGCTGACGGTGCCGGACTTTTGAGAACCGAAGACGGCGGTTTCAGCTTGATCAACAACATCGAGGCAGACTACTCGGTGGCTCGCATTACCTTCGACGAGACTTTCCGTCCCGTAGCGGGTGACTACATCCTCAATGCTGAGGCTACTGCCTACACCGCTCAGTGTTCTGGCTCACTCATTACGCCTGAGGAGCACGGCTTCGGCCCTTGGTACCTGTCTGGCGGTGAGTGGGGTGGTGACTCCAAAGGGGTGTACCTAACCGACGTAAACAAGGACGCTGCCGACGCTGGCACGCCTAACCTGCTAGCCAACCTGGGCCAGTGGTCTACCGAAAATGCGGTGGTGATTGGCAAAAAGGCATACCGCAACCAAACCGTATTGTTCATCGGTGATGACCAAAGTGCTAATGACATCCCTCGCGGTCAGTTGGCCATGTACGTAGGTGACCGGGGTGACCTCAACGGTGGCAACTTGTACAGCTTCCGGGTAACTACCTCAGGGGTAGACTTCGAAATGGACATGGTAGCCGGCCAGGAGTACGACGTTGAGTTCGTAGAATTGACTCAGACAGGTCTGGATGAGCTAGAAGAGGAAGCCCAGGAAAAAGGCATCATGTCTTTCAGCCGGGTAGAGGACATCGACTGGCGTCGTGGCAATGCCAAAGCACAGCGCGAAATCTATTTTGTGGCTACCGGTCGCGTAAGAGATGGTTTGGAAGGCCTAGGCACCTTCTACGGCCGTATCTATAAGCTTACTTTGAACGATGACGATCCTACAGGACCTGCCAAACTGGAAGTGGTATTGGACGGTGATGACTTGAACGGCCCTGCTGCTGAGTTCCACAGCCCTGACAACATCCTGGTGACGGAGAACTACGCTTACATCCAGGAGGATCCTAACGGATACTTTGACGTAGCTGGTAAAAACCATCCTGCCCGCCTGTACCAGTATGACCTGGAGAGCGGTAACCTGGAGGTAGTTTTGGAGTGTAACCAAGCCACTGCCAGCGCTGACGGCGTAGGGGTACCCTATACTGACAATTCTTGGGAGATCACCGGTATGATCGACATCTCTGATGTAATCAACCAAGACGAGACCTTCCTGCTGATCACTCAGAACCACGGATGGGTTCCTGAGGACGGTTCTTCTTTCACCGACCCTCTTGCTAACTCTGCCGACGAAACTCGTGCAGAAGGTAGCCAGCTGTACTTGATCCGGGGCTTGGCTCGCTAAACAATCACCCCCTATTTGGGCATGATTATCCGATTTAATAACCAAGGGGCTTACTGGGTAAGCCTCTTGGTTTTGGTACTGGCAGGATGCGGGACACCGGACGCTCCCCGCAAGGAAGCGGACGATAATCCTTTTGCAACCCTACAGGTGCGCTACGGTGAGCACCTACGTACTACTATGGGCTGGCTAGACAGCATGCAGGTGCATGAGGGAGAAGCCCTCGCCCAGGACTTCCTGCTAGCACGCGACGAATTCAAACGCATGGAGGCCATCCTGGCCTTTATGGACCACAATACCCACGGGAAACTGAATGGCCCTAACCTGCTGAAGGTAGAGGAAGAGGACCTCACCGACATCAAAAAGATTAAGCCTACGGGGTTTCAGGTGATGGAGGAGCTACTCTTTGCTGAGGAGCAACCCGACGTGGCGGAAATCCGAGCTCACGCGAAAAAATCGCGGGACCGTCTCAACCTACTAGCCAGTAATCTGGATCTGTCTCGGCAAGAGCCCTATCACTTCCTGTGGTTGCTACGGGGTGCTATTGTTCGCATTGCCCTCAACGGGATCACCGGGTTTGACTCTCCGGCCTTGGCCCGCTCTTTGGTAGAGGCCGATATTGAGTACACCCAGCTGAGTGAGCTAGTACCCCTCTTCGCCGGGCAGTTTGATGATCCTGAGCTCTTAGAAGCCTGGACGAATGAATTCGCAACCACTCGGCAGGCCTTACAAAGCAGCGACTTCGACACTTTCGACCGATACGCTTTCATCCGGCAGCACACCCATACCCAGCTTGACCTCTGGAACCAAACGGTGGCCGACTGGCAGGTGGAGTTCCCCATTACCATGGCCCTGAGCAACGAGGCACCCTCTCTGTTCTCGGCCAACACCTTCAACACCGATTTCTTCCGTACCTACCGCAACCTGGGTATAGGAACAGAATACGTGGCCCTGGGCAAGGCCTTATTCAACGACACCAACCTATCCGAATCGGGCACCATGGCCTGTGCCACTTGCCACCAGGCAGAGCTCGCCTTTACTGACGGCCTACAGAAGTCGGCCGGGCAAACCCGCAACAGCCCTACCCTGACCTACGCGGGCTTGCAGCAGGCCTTCTTTGCCGACAACCGCTCGGGTAGTCTGGAGGGGCAAATCATTGCGGTAGTCAATAGCGAAACCGAATTCCATTCTGACCTGCAAGGCCTGGCCCAGGTGGTCAGCCAGGAAGCGGAGTATACCGCCGCGTTTGATTCGCTCTACCGGGAGGGGATCACGGACACCAACATCCGTCATGCCATAGCGGAGTACATCCGCAGCCTGGCGCCATTCAGCAGCAAATTCGACCGCAACATTCGCGGCGAGGAGGAGACACTTACTTCCCTGGAAATCGAAGGTTTCAACCTTTTTATGGGCAAGGCAGCCTGTGCTACCTGTCATTTCGCGCCGCTGTTCAACGGCACCGTTCCCGGCCGCTGTGCAGAATCAGAGATGGAACATTTGGGCACGCCCTCCATGTCGGTAACCGCCAATGCCCTCATTGACCCTGATTTGGGTCGGTACAACCTAATGGAGACGGAGGAGCGCAGGCACTTCTTCAAAACCCCAACCGTGCGGAACGTAGCCCTCACCGCTCCCTACATGCACAACGGCGTGTATGCTACGCTGGAAGAAGTAGTAGACTTCTACAACCGCGGCGGCGGCTGGGGCATCGGCATTGAGGAGGAGTACCAAACCCTACCGCCCGATCCGCTAGGGCTTACGGACCACGAGCAGGAAGCCCTGGTAGCCTTTCTGCATACCCTTACCGACGCCCGGTTCGAATAGAGCTTAGCCAACAGGCAGCACGACACAGGCTGCCTGTTGGCAACTCATAGCCTACACAACTACCCGACTAACAATTACCCCGGGGGAGCTAAAAGTCGCCCTCTGGGTGAAATTTCAACAGGTACGAGTTGGGGTTTTGAAAGCTTCTGACCCGATAACTATACCTATGGCAAAGCCACTGCCGAAACGAACGGTACGGACATGGCAGAACCTGTGGTGGGCGTCATCACCAAAGCCGCAGAAGAGGCCTTGGACACCCAATCAGAGACAACCGGCGCTGTTATATCCTTCCTAGCCAACCACAGTTAGCTAACTATTGCTTTTGAACCTTCCTTTCCCATGGTTCCAGGGAAGGTCGAATACCTGAATTTTTGTCACCGCCTTGCTACCTTTCGAAGGTATGCCTGAATGAAATGTCTTGGGTTAGGTGAAAACCTCTTCGAATCGGATCGTCACTCATGGTTTGCCAGGTAGGTTTAGCTGTTGAGTGTACTCGACTAGAGAAAAATCCCTCACCTTTGACAGCTCATTTTTTATTATGAACACCTCAAAAGAGTTCTGAATAATGGTTACGAAAAAGGGAATGGAAGAGACCTGGAGATGGTACGGACCCAACGATCCGGTAAGCCTCCGTGATATCAAACAAGCAGGTGCTTCGGGCATAGTGACGGCTTTACACCATGTCGCGAATGGGGAAGTTTGGACAACCACAGAAATCCTGAAACGAAAAGAGGAAATATCAGCCTATGGCATGACATGGTCAGTCGTTGAAAGTGTACCGGTACATGAAGACATCAAAAAAAGAACAGGCAATTTTCAACAACACATTGCTAATTATAAGCAAAGCATACGTAACCTGGGTGCATCAGGCGTGGACACCGTTTGCTATAACTTCATGCCAGTTTTGGATTGGACCCGAACGGATCTGAACTATGAGATGCCCGATGGTTCTCAGGCGCTTAGATTCGACGCATTGGAATTTGCCGTCTTTGAATTGTACCTGTTGGAAAGACCGGGTGCTGCTGAGCATTATTCAGATGATATAAAAGAAAAAGCAAAGACACGCTTTCGTCAGATGAACCAAGCTGAGAAGGATCTGCTAACAGAGAATATCATTGCTGGCCTGCCTGGGGCTGAAGAAGGTTATAGTCTGGAGCAATTTCAACGCGTTCTTGACACCTACCAGAACATTGGTGAAGCGCAGTTAAGAGCTAATTTGTATGATTTTATACGAGAAATTGCCCCTGTTGCAGAAGAGGCAGGCGTGAACTTGGCCATTCATCCCGATGATCCGCCTTATCCCATCCTAGGGCTTCCCAGGGTAGTAAGCACAGAGAATGATGCCAAACAACTACTAGCTGCTTATGACAGCCCTCATAATGGCTTGTGTTTTTGTACGGGCTCCTACGGCGTAAGACCAGATAATGACTTGCCTAATATGGTAAAGAACCTGGCCGAGAGAATCAATTTTATACACCTCAGAAGTACAACAAGGGATCTGGCTGGAAATTTTTACGAAGCGGATCACCTGAATGGTGATGTAGACATGTATGAGGTAATAAAGGCTTTATTGCAAGAACAGAACAGACGTATTGCCAGTGGAAGACAAGATTACAGAATGCCGATGAGACCTGATCATGGACATCAGATGTTAGATGATCTAGATAAGGTTACCAACCCAGGGTATTCTGGCATAGGAAGGTTAAGAGGGCTAGCGGAATTGAGAGGTGTGCAGTACGCTCTGTTGCGGGAATTCGAATAGTGGTCAAACACCATTATCTAAGTTGTTTGACCACTAAGGTGTAGGATCTTATACGAAGATATCCAGTATCAAAACCATGACAATTCCGACGACACCTACTATCGTTTCCATGAGCGACCATGATCGGAAAGTGTCTTTGAGACTCAGGTTGAAATACTCTTTGTACATCCAAAAACCCGAGTCGTTTACATGAGATAACATTAGGCTTCCGGCACCTATGGCCAATACCATTAAGTTGGGGTTTGCTCCGGTAGATTGTATCACCGGGGCTATGATACCAGCGGTGGTGAGGCCTGCAACCGTAGCCGAGCCTAGGCATACTCTGATAATGGTGGCCATCAGGAAACCTAGTAGTAGTGGATTGATATCCAGCCCCCCGACCAATGCTGCAATATCATTACTGGCACCACCATCGATGAACACTTGTTTCAAAGCCCCAGCCCCAGCCACAATCAGTAAAATCATCGCAATATCTTTAGCTGCCTCACTAAAACCGTCCATTATTGATTTAATACTCAGGCCCTGCCTAAAGCCTAAAGTAACGGTCGCGATCAGTAAGGATACCAACATGACGATAACAGGATCAGAAACGAAAGCAATGACCTGTTGGAAGCTACCATTTTGTATATCCAATTGCGGTAGTAAAGAAGAGCCCGCCAGCAATAGTACCGGGAGTAAGGCAGTCAGAAAACTATTGAGCCCACTGGGCAAGTCCTTGGGGTCGATTTCTTTAGGCTTAAAGACTTCCAGCGGCTTGCTCTCAATATTTTTAAGCGTGCTAGAAAAAATGGGGCCTCCCAGTACCATACAAGGAATGGCACATACTAGTCCGTAGATTAACGTGGTACTCAGGTCAGCGCCAAATTGTTCTACCAGTGCCGTAGGGGAAGGGTGCGGAGGTAGGAACCCATGAGTAACCGATAGGGCTGCCAGCATAGGGATTCCCACGAATACAGCCGGTAAACGGAATTGATATACTACTGAAAAAAGTAATGGAACCAGCAATACAAACCCGACATTATAAAACAGTGGAATACCTACCACAAACCCTGTGATCATCAATGCCCAGTGAATGTATTTAAGACCAAAGGCATTGGTTAATACCATGGCTATTTTCTGGGCTGCGCCACTATCAGAAATGAGTTTCCCAAACATAGCCCCTATCACAATAATGATAGAAAGTGAACCTAAAAGGCTCCCAATTCCAGTTTTCAATGAACCCGAGACCTCAGCGAGTGGAATACCCAATAGCAGCCCAGACACAATGGAAACAATTAAGAAGGCCAAAAAAGGATTCAGTTTTCCCCAGGTAATAAGAAGAATCAGTAGGACTACGCCTACAACAACTGCTAATATGGTCATCTAAAGAATTGAAATTTTGTATTGGAAATAAATTTCAAACTATTGATTAAATCTGATTTGAGGAATGATCAGCTAAAAGCCTTTGCTTTTCTTACTTAGGGGCTGCTGAAAAAGTCATCAATTGCCTCCGGCTTTAGCCGGATGGTAAAGAAATCGATAAAAACAGGGCTTCAGCCCAAGCAAACTGCCTATCGTTGGGCTGAAGCCCAAAAAATTTGTGCACTTAGGTCACCGAGCTAAAGCTCGGCGCAATTGAAATCCCAGCTTTTCGACCCAAACCGCTGAAAAACTTTGGATTTGAAAGGAGTATGAAGCGGCATAATTAATTGTTAATGAGCTTGTTAACTATTTTTCAGCAGCCCCTACTTAGAAACAGAATATTCTAGCTAAAAACGTGTCCTTTCATTGGGGCTAGGGCATCAGCATTGAGGAAGAGTACCCAACCTTACCGCCCGATCCTCTAGGCCTAACGAACCGTGAGCAAGATGCCCTGGTAGCCTTTTATGGCTGTCTTTTTTTGTTTGCAAGAGCCTTGCCTGGCAAGGGGTTTTCAACTCGCCGTTGTTGGTGTTTGAGCGCAGCGGCACCAACAACACGCAATTCTCCTATCAACTGCCTACATGGGCACATCAGCCTGCAACGGTATTTTTTCGGTTTTGTGAAATGATCGGCATAACGAAGAGCCACCGCCGTGGGTAGTTGGTGAGCAGCCAGGGATCGGACGGGTTCTGCGTTTTGTGAAAAACCCGTCCGATCCCTTCACCTGGGTTTAAGGTTCATTTGGAGCGTACCGCTCATCGGTTGATGCTTGACAATTCGGCGTCCACCCCAGCAGCGGATAATGATCGTCAGCAATCGTATCTCTACCATCTTGGTAGGCCTTAGCGATATCCTGCGGACTAGCAACCTTGTAGTCAAAAACCGACATAAACTAAGCCCGTAGCCTTTAACTTTGTTCAACGCATTTCTTCGTACCCTAAACCAAACCCTGTCCTTAAACACCTTGTCTTGTTCTTTGCCAATTAACTCCCATGTATTACCAGCCAAAACCAATACCAACTTGATATGAAAAGGTCCTATATTCAACTAGCAACCACAGCACTATGATCAAATCAACTCCGAAACGAATGGCGAGATAGGACTAAACTTGCAACCAATGTTAGAAGTAAAATACACCGTGGATCATGCCGAGGGCATCATGACCCAGATATCGCAGCAGATTGATTCCACGATCAACAACCAACTCCTCACCAGTAAAAGTGAATCCCTGGATGCCCGAATAGTGGCTATGCGGCTACACCCCAGCCTCTCATGCATGGTCAGCGAATTTGAATCCAAGCAACATGTAAGGGTAAGAAGGTTAACCGGGGCAGCAGACCATTTGATCATTCTGGACTTCCATGTTTCCAAAAAGGTCAACCTTTCGCTGGCTACCAACAAAGGGCCAGACAGTCTCATTTTTGGTGCCTATTTTGCCAGTACCAATGTGGGGTCCTACGCCGATTTTGCGGATGAGAATGTAAACAAGCAGGTGGCCTTCATCATTGATAAACAATGGGTAGCAGATACCTTCGGCAACCTGGAGGCGCTTAACCAATTCATTCAAACCCAGCAGGATTTCTTCGTCTACAAAAGCATTGACCTTGAACTAGCCAACGAGATTCATCACCTGCACCAGTTTGCCTTGGACAATAGCAAATCTGGGGTAAGCGAGAACTACGTTTTCGGCCAAGCGCTTAAGGTACTTGCCCTGTTTTTCCCCACCTTTTCTGAGGAGCCGAAAACCCTCGAATATGCCGCCAATGCACAGGATGTGGAGAGGCTCATGGCATGCCGGGATTACATTCACCAGCATTTCATGAGGCCCATCAAGCTGGATGAGCTAGCGCGGATGAGCACTATGAGCGAATCAAAATTTCGCAAGAAATTCAAAGCCGTCTTTGGCAAAAGCCCCTACGACTACATCAAACACCTAAGGCTTTGGTATGCCAAGGAGCAACTGGAAAAAGGAGAAAGCGCCTCACAAGCTGCCTACGCCATAGGGTATACCAATCTATCCCATTTCACCCGGTCCTTTAAGTCCCTATTTGGGTTGACTCCCTCCGAACACAAAAAGTACCATGCCGAACACCGGGATTTGGAAAACCGCTAGTTCTCAGGGCCGTCATTAACCCATTTTGACAAGAGATTAACCCGATCCGGTTTACCCTATTTTTCGGATTGACTTTGCGGCTTTTGGCCCGTTACATTTATATCAATCGCCGAGAGAAGCCGCGCTCACACTCCCAGGTAATTCCCTGAAATTCAGAACCTAAAGCCGGCCC
>JBCBHI010000101.1:0-9895 GCA_038525885.1 Bacteroidota bacterium | reverse complement strand
ATAACAAGCTGCCCGAGGCTTGGGCGGTGCTCTATCTGATAATTCAAACCACCAATCAACCAGGTAAACCAACGGCTACGCATAGCAAAATTGGAGGTGGTCAATAGTTGGTGCACCGCCCAAGCCTCGGGCAGCTTGTTATTCTCATCTGGTTGGTAGAAGGTGGTTGACTCTTCTACATGAGCAGGTTGAAAAATCAACGACAGGCTTAAACCAGCTACCATATGCAGAAATACAAAGCCAAGGATAGCCTGCCACCATGCAAATCCACTGATCAGTACAGGCAATACTAGCATGTATCCAATATACCCTACTTTGGAGGCTATCAGTATCCACATTTCCTTCTTGTAGTCGGCCTTGGCCTGATCTACGAGCCCCATTTTTTTGTACCGAACCATTCGGGCAAAGTCCCCAACAAAGGTCCAACTCAAAGTGAGCATCGAGTAAAAGAAGAAGGCATAAACGTGCTGAAAGCGGTGGATCTTGCGGTAAGGGGAATCGGGAGAAAAGCGAAACAACCCGCGGCCCTGGATATCCTCATCCATTCCATGCACATTGGTATAGGTATGGTGCAATACGTTATGTTGGATTTTCCAGGTGAAGGCGCTAGCACCTACTACGTTCATAGAAAAACCAAACAGCTTGTTCACCCACTTCTTACGAGAAAAGGCACCGTGGTTAGCATCATGCATGATAGCTAGCCCTATCACCGCGGTGGTAAAGCCAAGCACCAAGTAGACGATCAGCCAAGCCCAAAAGCCGGATACGGCTCCCGAGATTAACACACCATAGGCGGTAAAATAAACCGAAAGGATGGCTAACGACTTGACAATCATTTGCCAATGCCCGGTTTTATCTAGCCCGTAGAGTCGGAAATATCGATTGGTGCGCTTCAGTAATTCTTGGTAAAACAGACGTTGCTGTTTTGAATTATTGAAGAGCGGCTTTGAAACTTTCTGCATGATAGGATATCAAAGTGCGAACCCAAATAGTTTTCTTACACTGGGTATTTTGTAAAATTAACCTGAATGATGGCAGCACCAAAACTCAGGCTACCTTATTTGTAGTATTCAAAGAATGGGAAAAATTTACCTTTTAGAAATCCAAATTCTGCCAAAGGTCAGTATATATAGTTACCCTATTTAGAAACCACCATTGATCACATCAAACAGAAAGCAGTCTATATCAGGCTGCTTTCCTTGTTTTTAGTTATTTGAAAAAGCCGGAATCTGGCTTAGCCATTCGTAGCGTCTTTCCTCAAAATGAACCTTGCAACAGTAGTGCTCCAATCCATTGGTCACCACTAGTACAGAGGCTTTTTGTGTGAGGTTGTAAGCAGATATTTGGGCAAAGGTATCCTGGTTGATTTTGACAGCTGGGGCTTTGCACTCCATCAATAAATAGGGAGCACCCTCACGGGTATACACCAACACATCAAACCTTCTGGGCATGCCGTGCACCTTCTGGCCTCCTTCGGTCCTTACTAGTGCGCTAGAATACCCTAAGTCAGAAACGAGGTATTTCAGTGCATGTTGCCGAACCCATTCTTCCGGGGTAAGAAAAAGCCATTTTTTACGAATAGGATCAAAAATCTTGACACCTCCTTCATCTTGCCGTAATCTAAGCTCAGCAGCAGGAAAGGCTAGCCTTGGAAATTTATCAACCGGTAACTGCATCTCAGGCAAAGATATTTGTATTTTTTCTACCTTCGGAGCCCATGTTCGAATTCCTTTCGCCCATTTATCCTTACATAGCTATCACAGTAGTGGTGGCCATTTTTTTGGCAATTTATATGGGTTGGCTTCGTCCTGTGGCTGCTTTTCTGGTGGGTACTATTTTCTTGATGGTTTTGGGAATCATCAGCCCTGAGGAGTTATTAGGCGGCCTCTCCAACCCAAGTATCGCCTCCATTATTCTTCTGATCCTGCTGAGTACGGGATTCCGCAAAAACTTCAATCTGGAGGGTTTATTTAACCGACTGATGGGTACTGCCCATACTTACAGGCAGTTCCTTTTGCGCATGATGGCGCAGGTAGCTGTTTTGTCCTCCTTCATCAACAATACCCCCGTTACCACCTTTATGGTGCCCTTTGTTTTTGACTGGGCAAAGCGGAGAAACATAAGCCCTAGTAAACTCCTGATTCCCCTTAGCTTCGCTACCATACTGGGCGGAATGATCACCATTATTGGCACCAGTACTACGTTGGTTCTCAATGGTTTCATGGTGGACTTTCAGTTGCCTGGACTAGAAAGCCGATACTTTCTCCTCATAGGTGGTGCCGTTACCGTGGTGGGTATCCTTTTTTTGTGGAGTGTAGGCCACAAGCTGCTACCAGACAACAAGGATCTTAAGGATGAATTCAACCAGAATAAGAATGAGTACCTGGCAGAAACAGTGATTGCCTTTGGTTCCCAGCTCATTGGCAAAAACATTCAGGAAGCCGGGCTGCGAAACCTCCCTGGAGTATACTTAGCGGAGATTTTGCGCGACGGAAAGTTGATCTCTCCGATACCTCCTGAAGAGGTAATTCAGCCCCAAGACAGTTTAATCTTTGCGGGAGAGACCACAAAGATCATTGAGTTGGTAAGAACCGTGCCGGGTCTATCCTTGCCCAAGGTAGCGTCTCGGCTGGCCCAGGAGGAATCTCAAACGGCGGAGATAGTAGTAGCCAGCAATTCGAGTATGATTGGGCGTAGAGTTAAGGACACCGATTTCCGCAACCGATATGACGCAGCTATTGTGGCAATCAACCGGGGCGGAGAAAGGCTACAGGGAAAAATCGGTGAGATTCGGCTGGCTCCTGGGGACGTGCTTTTGTTACTGGTGGGAAACGCCTTCCAGACCAAGATCGAGCTATTTAGGGACTTGATTGTGGTCTCTGCCCCTGAAAACTGGAAGCGTCCCAGCATTAGGAAGACCTATGCTCTTGCCGGAGTGGCAGGGTTGGCTGTTCTCCTCTTGTTTTTTGGGGTTTTTTCCCTTTTCACCTCTCTCATGATCATCTTTTCTGTGATGGGTCTCATGCGGATGATCACCATTCAGGATATCAAAAGAGAACTGGATTTCAACCTCATTGGGGTTCTGGTACTCTCACTGGCATTAGGCCAAGCCATAGCAAATACTGGGGCTGCTGATATGATCGCGAATGTGATCATAAACGGTGTGGCTCAGTGGGGGCCTATCGCTCTCCTGATCAGCGTGCTACTACTCACCACCCTACTCACTTCCTTTGTCACTAACGTAGCAGCGGTTTCTATCACCTTTCCTATAGTGTTTAGCCTTTGTGAAGGTCAGGGCTTAGAGTTTTTGCCATTCCTGCTAGGGATCGCCTTTGGAGCTTCTGCTGCCTTTCTCACCCCGATAGGTTACCAAACCAACCTAATAGTTTACGGCCCGGGAGGATACACCTACCGTGATTTCCTCCGGGTGGGTTTCCCCATGACGGTACTCTATTTGCTTATTGTGGTACTCAGTATTGTTTCTCTTTTCCCATCTACATTTTAGTGGGAGGCAATAGCCTGCCTCACCTTGGGAAATTTGACTCGTACTAGGAATATCATCCCCACTATGAAATAGCCCCCGAGCACTAAAGAGCTATTGCGCATACTACCCGTTAGTTGCTCTATCAGCCCAAAAGTGAAGGTACCCACCACGGTGGCCATCTTTTCGGAAACATCATAAAAGCTAAAGTAGCTGGCATAATCCTCTGTGTTCTCAGGAATAAGCTTACTAAAGCTAGAGCGTGATAGGGACTGTAGTCCCCCCATAACCAAGCCTACAGCTACGGCCAGGATGTAAAAATCATTGCTGGTGTACACCAAAAAGGCAGCAGAGAAGCATATTACCACCCAGATTGCCAACTGCACATAAAGAGCAGGCTTGTTGCCTCGCCTACCGGACATCCAGGCAAACAGATAGGAACCTAAAATGGCAACGGCCTGCAATATCAATACCGTTATGATTAAGCTGTTGTCTTCCATATTCAGCTCACTTTTTCCAAACATGGTAGCCATATACATGGTGGTTTGGATCCCCATACTGTACAGGAAAAAGGAAAGCAAGAAATAGCGCATGTAGGGCAACTGACGCAGATTTCGGTATACCCCAGCTAGTTCGCGGTACCCTTTGGTCATGTTCTCTCGTAGCGTGCCCCCTACCGGATTCCCCTTGGGCAATCTTCGGAAGCTAATTTGCGCAAAACCAATCCACCATATCCCTACCATAAGGAACGCTAGTTTGGAAACCAGCCCTTTAGTAATGCCAAAGGTCTCAGGAGTGGTGAGTAAAGCCAGATTAAGCACCAGCAGGATGAGGCTTCCCACGTACCCTAAGGAGAACCCTCGGGCGCTCAGCATATCATATTTGTCTTCCGTGGCTATTTCTAGCAAAAAGGCATTGTAAAACACCATACTACCGGTATATCCTATACTTGCAAGTACCGACATTAGAATGCCGTACTCTACGCTACTACCATCAAAGAAAAACAAGCCAATACAGGATACTCCCCCTAGTAGCGTAAACGCCTCCATGTAGCGCTTTTTGGTTCCACGGTAATCAGCTATGCCAGAAAGCAAGGGGATAATCAAAGCGACCACCAGAAAGGAGAATGCCCAAGACCAAGAGTAGAGAACGGTGTTTTTGATGGTAAATCCCAGAAAGGGGATCATATCCGAACCGTGATAACCCGCCGTCACATTGGCATAGTAGATTGGAAATATGGTGGACTTGATAACCAATGCGTATACTGAATTGGCCCAATCGTACATACACCAAGCATTCAATACCCGTGGTTGGTTTAGCGTCTTCTCCATGGTTTACTTACTACATTTGTGTAATAAAAGACTACGCAAATTAGTATTTCATTCGAACTTCCTGGTCGAATCACAACAATCTTAGCACTAGTTGTCCACGTCCTGTCTTGGATAGCGATTATACCATGCAACACAATCTGCGGATCGCCCCTTTAATCACCTATTTTAAAGCTAGGCTCCCCCTTTCAACAGAGGAGGAATCGCTGCTATTTCAAACCATAAAAACCAAGAACTTCTCCAAAGGCGAGCACCTATTGATGGCAGGGGATGTATCTCACGCATTTTGGTTTTGCACCGCAGGTTGGATAAGGATGTACTACAGCAAGGAAGGGAATGATGCCACCACCTACTTCTATTCTGAAAATCAGTTTGTCAGTGCCTATGACAGCTTTGTGCACCAAAAACCTGCACAAATGTATTTCCAGGCCCTTACGGAGGTAGAAGTACTAGAAATAACCACGCACGCAGCAGAACAACTATTAGCAGGATCCAAAACCTTTGAAGTCCTAGCCCGCATAGGTATGGAAGAAGAAATGATGGTTAATCAGCAAATCATTGCGTCGTTATTGACTCTAACCCCTGAGGAGCGGTACAACATCTTACTTGAGGAAAGGCCCGGCATTTTCCAAAGTATCCCTCAGCATTACATCGCATCCTATATAGGTGTGAAACCAGAGTCACTCAGTAGAATAAAAAAGAGAGCACAAACCAGAAGATCTTAACCGAAGTCAATGCTTGAAAATAAGCCTCAGTAGACCTTTAGCAAAAAAGCTAAAGATGAAGAAAGTCTATTTTGTGCTCACCATTATAGGGTTTGCCTTGCCCAACTTCCTTGTTGCACAGGAATCAATAGAGACAGGAAACATCCTGCTATATCTTGATTTGCCGGCTACTATGGCGGGCATGTTTGCCAACCGAATCAGCACCATATTTATGATCGACCTCTTGGTAGCTGTTTTAGTCTTTATACTTTGGAGCTACCAAGAAAGTAAACAGCTAAAAATCAAAGGTATAGGATGGATCTGGCTGACTACCTTTCTCTTTGGCCTAGGTGGGGGTTTCCCTCTGTTCCTTTATGTTCGAGAGAAAAAGCGGTTGAGTCACTAAATCTTGAATACCTTATTCAAACGGAAGGCTACGGAAACATCCCAGGTTACCCGACGGAAACGATATTCATTGGAAAACCCGCCCCAAGGGTTGTTATCAACTTCCTGGTATACATGTTGGATCTGATAGCCCATGCCAGTTCTGACGTACATCCAGGGCAAATCCCATTGCAAACCAGCTTGTGCATGAGTAAAAGGCCGGATTTTCTCGCCCTCCATCCAGGTATTTCCTCCCCACCAATTGAATTGTAAGGAACGGTGACTCCCTGCGGTGACTGCTACATACACTGTTTGGTCATCCAGAACGGTAAAATTTCTTTGCAGGCGAATACCTAGCCGAATGGGTTCCACTCCAGCGGGGTACCGAACGTAACTTGATTGAAGACCTATCATCCAATCAGGGTTGATTACATAATGGACTCCCACGTCGGTTTGGCCATTAAAAGTAACTTGAGGGTCATCCTCACCCGTCATCCCAGTCAAGAGGCTCCCGCCTACTGAGATAGACCAGGGACTAGGAACTACTTTATAAGTGAGCGTATCTTCTGGCGGCAAGGAATTCCCCAGAGATTGGAAACTAAATAGCAGGGCAGTAAGCCCTGCTATATAATGGAAGAATCTCATTTTTGTGGAGTAGCGATACGGCTTAACTCACGAATATTGCTAGGATCGGAATAGTCATACTGGTACAACCCGTCCTCTCCTACCATGAGCAATACACCGCCGAGAGGTATTACGTCCCAGGCATGCACATTTCGGTACCGGCGAGTGAGCTTACTCCCAATATTTTCATAGTTGCTGGCATCGAAAACCTTCAGTCCCTTATCTCCTTCACAGATAAACAGGGTCTCACCATCTATGCCCAATCCATATGGCCCATCCATAGAATGGGTGGCTACTTCCACCGGAGCATAAGGATTTGAAATGTCAACGACTCCTAACATGTCTTCGCCTTGGCCACAGAAATTACCAGAGCGGATGGTGTAATAAGCGTAGTCCCCTTGAACTACCACGGGATCACACGCTTCCAAGTGGCTCACTGTAGACATGTATTCAGGGTTGTCCGGGTTGGCCAGCGAGTGAATAATCATACCCGTGGTGGTCCCGAAGAACAGCATATCCTCATAGGGAAAAATCGTCTCTAGCCCCCAATCAATAGGTACCTCATTGGTACGAACTGGGGCAGTGGGGTTATCCAAGCTTACGATGTGGAGGTTGTTATTATCCACAGCATACAACCTGTTGGCTGCCAGGGTAAATCGCGCCATGGAACCACCCTGACCTCCCCCACTGTTCGATCCCGATGATACGGCTGCTTCCATATCCGCAGATGCAAATAACATATCCCCTCCGCGGAAAAAAGGAATGAAATCATTCTGGTTACATGCTCCCGATTCGGTCATCTCGACCTCATTATAGCCGGTGATCAACAAATCCTGGGTCTCATCATACCAGCCGAAAAGCCCATTCCCTAAAGGATAGCTCCAAGAGGGATACAAGTTTTCCATACGGCCCAATTGGACTGGGGCTTGCCAATTTGCTACGCTGAAGGTTACCAGATCGATATAACTGTCTGCATACAATACGTTGTTATGCACGGCTATATCTATGTTCCCTGGAATGGGCAGAAAACCAATAACGGTAGGGTTTTCCGGATCTTGGTTATCATAGATATGAATACCCTCTCCCACCTCATTGATCAACAGCATGTTTTGGTAATAATAGATCTTACCTGGGTTTTCTAGCTCGCGAGGTGATTCCATCTCCAATGATGCTGAACGCATATCGGATAGTAAACCATACTGGGGCTGTAGATCAATCCAGGTGTACACACAATCGTCAGTACAGCTACTTAGGAGAATAATGGAGAGAATGGCGAGTAATTGGAATGGCTTGGACATAGCAATTCCACTCTGCTTAAAAAGCAAAAAATTCATGGCTTGGGAATAGTTGTTATGGTAATAGAAATTCTACTGGACGTGGTACTTTAACCGGAAACCTAGATCAAAAAACGATGGGTTTCCAGAAAAGACTTCTCCATCCTTAGCTATAGAGTTAATCGCTTGACGGATGGTCGGTTGTACAGATACACTCCAATGGTCAGACAACTGATAACTAACATCAGTCCCCACTACCCCACTCACAACCACTGGTTGATAAGGAGAATTGGGATCATTTGCGTTTACCACCAAGGTTTCGTGTGAGAACACTTCTGAAACTACAGTGTTGCGCAAAAACACATCCGCATTTACTCCGCCCATTAGCCATACTTGTACCTTTTTATTAAGGGCCAAGTAGCCTACTTGCAAAGGCACCGAAACGTACTGGAAATTCTCTGTTACTTGATACGCGTCTACATCCGACTGGTCATTCTGATTGTTGAATGACTCACGTACCAGGTGATAGGTACTGGTGGTAGTAGGCAAGGCAGCATTACTATTTTCTTGTTGCAAGGAGAAGCTGATCTTACTCTCTCCCCTCACTTGATAATTTCCAATGCCTCCTCCGGTATACATCATCCAGCGACGACCGAGAGGGAAACCTACCTGAATACCTGCAGATACACTACCCGCACCCCTCATATTTTCTTCCAATTCCTCTACTGCTTCTTGGGTGCCGTCTGCTACGAAGCCAACGGACTGGTCAAATGAAGAATTGGATGAAAGCTGGTTTTGATAGTTGGGATTGAATCCGCCACCATTCATAGCGAAGGAGGCAAAAGAGCCCTCTAAGGGAGATTTTCGGCCACTTTCGTTGGTTTGGGCAGGACGTTTGACATAGGTAGGATCCAGATAAATCATCCGATCTTCCATAGGCTGGCTGATATCAGCCACTATGGGCTGCGAAGATGACAATGGATTCAATAAAAGGGAGTTTCTTTCCGAATCATCCTCGGAGCTTACCAGGACCATTTGAGGTTCAAAAGCCAATGCTTGAGGCAGTCGGTTTTCCTCTGAGTAAGATACCGCATGTATGTCCTTACCAGATGAGGTCTCTGAGGCTGATGGAGTATCCTCAACACTCGCAATCATACCGAAGTTGGATACACCCTCCATGTAAGAAGGAATGGCCGTTCCCTTCACTCCACACTTGGACGCGCCCGCTTTGTAAGGAGTGGCCTCCATGGTAGTGGTAGTACTCGCAAGAACAGCATTGCTAATCTCCTCAAAACTTGGCAATTGCTCATTAGCTTCTGCCATAGCTGGGCCATTGTCATTCAGCCCGGTATAAATAGTTCGGCCGCCTAAAAGCAGCAACAGAGCAATGGCCGCAGCAGCTACATATTGGTAGCGGCGCATTTTACTCTTATAAAGCGCAGCTTCATCTTGGGCCAGGGTGGATTCTACTTTGTCCCAAACGTCACCGGAGGGAGCCATCTCTGCTTCATCAAAAATGGTAGCCATGGCAGAAGCCGTGGCCCCACCTGCCAAAGTCTGGTGAATGTTGTCCCACACCTGGGGGCTAGGAGCTTGTTCAGCACCTTCAAACGCCTCCTGCCAAGCCTGAGCAAATGAATCGCTATGATTACTGTACTCCTTCATACTGAACGGTTCCCAACTTTTCTAACTTAGCTCGTAATAACTCCTTCGCACGAGCATATTGCGATTTGGAGGTTCCCACGGTAATTCCGAGTTGCTCGGCAATATCCTTATGGGGAAATCCTTCAATGGCATACAGGTTAAAAATCACCTGGCAGCCGGTAGGTAACTCCTGTATCAGGTCAAGTAGTTCCTGATATTGGACGTTACTCAGGGTAAGTTCTTTTTCAGCCATACCGTGCAATTCCTGCACATCTACCATCGGGTAGAGATATAGCTTACTGCGGTTGTGATTGAGAGCGGTATTGACAACAATCCGTTTTATCCAATAATACAAGGATGAATCCTTACGGAAGTCTTTGATGGAACGGAAGACCTTTATAAATGCTTCCTGAATGATGTCTTCGGCTTCTAGGGTAGATTTAGAATATCGAAGAG
>JBCBHI010000100.1:0-9951 GCA_038525885.1 Bacteroidota bacterium | reverse complement strand
GTAGCTCTGCACTCAAGGTTACACTGCCATGATCGGTAAACCGAATTGCATTGTTGAGGAGATTATTGATGATCTGGGTAAGCTTAAAAGGATCACTTACTACCCAATTGGGGACATCTGTCCCAAGCTGGAACTCTAGGTTCAGTTGTTTCCGATTGGCGTTGGCCTCCCACAAACGCAGACTGCGCTGCATCAGGTCATGCAAGGAAAAGGGGCGGGCATCTACTACCAACTTGCCACTTTCCAACTTGTTGAAATCCAGTATGTTGTCTATAAGTGCTAGCAGGTTTTCTGCAGAGAATTTGAGGATTTCCAGGTTTTCCCGCTGCTCAGGCTTTGGATTTTCTTCTAGAAGTACGTTGGCAATTCCCACTACGCCATTCATAGGAGTCCTGATCTCATGACTCATATTAGACAAGAAATCAGTCCGGGTTCTGGCTAGTTTTTCGGCCTTCAATTTGGCCTTACGCAATTGCTCCTCGCCCTCGCTCAGTTGGGTGAGTTGATTTTCCAATTCCTTGTTGAGGGTACTTTCCATGGTGAGCGAGAACTGCAATTCCTGTTCTGCTCTTCTGCTTTGCCGTAGGTATTCGCTCAATAATATATAGATGAACAATAGCAGAATGGCATAGATAATAAATGACTGCTGGAAAGGAGGGTATTGGCTGGCATTGCTGAAATCAAAGCCAATTTTTTCTAATAACTCAATGACCCCGAGAAACAAACCAAACACGACAATGGCCGTGGTGCCCCACCTTTCATTGAGGGTAAAGAAGATGAACAATATAATTACGCTGGCCCAAAGCCCCGTAGCCATGGTAAGTTGGCCCGCATCGAAATAGGTATTGACCATGAGGGTGCCAAAACCCGTGAAGGCAAACCCAATGGCAGAAGGGCGCAAACTTTCCTTGTACTTGAGTACAAAAGGTATAGCTACGTATATGAGCCGGGTGAGAACAGCAAACCAGAACTGGAAATAACGTCCCTCAGCCCAAAATTGGGTCATGGGTGGAATGCCAAGCACTAAAAAGATGAAGGAGAAATTAAAGGTAATCCGGATTCGGGCACGTTGGTAGCTATCCTGCACCTTGACCAGATAATCGGCCAAAAACCAATTAACCACCCGAGTCCACCATTTTTTCACCATGGGGAAAGATGACAAGAAATTTTCATTTGGCCTATTCTTCCAGGAGAGATTCAGTTAGCTGACTATAGTGAATCGTGAATTTGTATTTAGTCGTTATGGGTAGGTGCAGAAAACCATTATAGGAAGGAACCAACCCAAGTGGAGCGACATGTATACCTAATTATTACCAAGAAATTTTAGTTTTGCGTAACCAGAAGGGTCTTTTATAAGTCCTGTATACATATTTGTTAGCCAATTTCCCGAATAACACCAGAATCTGTGCGAGTACGTGATGTGATGATGAAACCTAATTTCCCCTTAGGTTATTTGCTTTTGTGTTTAACTCTCGGGGTTTTTTCCCAACCCACCTTTGCCTACAAACTACAAGGGCCTAATGAGAAAATAGACAGTTTAAAGTTGTTGATGGATCAAATTACGGAGGAGAATGAGGCCTACGTAGACTTGCTCAATCAACTGGGTTTCGAGTATTGGACAGTTTCCTCTTCAGAGGCAGAGGAGTACGGACGCACTGCCTTGGATATCGCCGAGCGCATTGGCTATTCGGATGGTGCCGCCTTTGCTTACCGGGTAATGGGGGTGGCCCATTGGGTAAGGGGTAGCTATACCCAAGGATTGTCCTTGCTTTTTGAGGCTAGAGACCGCTACCGTGACTTGGGGGACACCTTGGGTATGGCAAATTGTACCATGAATATTGCGCTTATCTATACGGATCAAAGAGACTATGCGCGTGCCTTGGATGACCTTATCCAGGCCTTAGGGGCTTTTGAGGACCTTGGTGCTACCGATAGGGTAGCTACCACTTTGACCAAAATGGGGTCAGTATATACCGAACAAGGGGATTATAATAAGGCCTTCTCTCATTTGATGAGGGCCTTACAACTGCATGAGCAGGGGCAGTTTCTATACGGTATAGCCGAGGTGAATAACCGGGTGGCCTTATTGTTTGAAAGGCAAGAAGAACATACCCTGGCTTTAGAATATGCCGAACGCTCACTGGCCATAAGTGAGCAAATTGGAGATAAGGAAGGTACCGCCAATAATTTAGAGCTATTGGGTAAAATCCTCTTAGGAAGGGGAGAATATGCCAAGGCAAAAATGTACCTACTCCGTGGCGAGCAAATGGCTTTGGAATTAGGCGCCAACAAAGTGTTGAGGGATATCTATCATGTCCTTAGGGATGTATACCGAGAGGAAGAAAACTACCCACAGGCCTACGAGTACTTCTTGAAATACACCACCCTCCGGGATGAGGTCTTCAATGAAGAGGTGTCTATTCAGATGGCGAACCTACAAACGGAGCGGGAGCTTGCCGTACAGCAAAAGGAATTGGACATGGCCCGCATGGAGCGGGATCTGAATGCCGCTAGTGCCCAATACTCCCAAACTATGCAAATCGTGTTTGGCGTAGGACTCTTGTTGGTGGTTATCCTCAGCATCCTAGCTATCTTATTCCTCAGGATACAATTGCGGAGGAAGCAAGCCTTGCTCGTCAAGAATGCTGAGCTTTCTAAGACTAAAGCTTCTTTACAAACCGTAGAACTAGAAAATGCCCAATTGAAGGCCTCTGAGTTGCAACGGGAGTTGGACTATAAAAACCGCGAACTCACAGCCTACACCCTAAATTTCGCACAGAAAAATCAACTGATTGAAGACTTGCGAGAGCAGCTGACTCAGCTTAAGCCGAGTGATGCCAATCAGCAAAAGCAGGTGAAGCAGCTACGGAGCATGGTCAACAATACCCGCAATGTAGACCGGGACTGGGAAGACTTCCGTTTGCATTTTGAAAACGTGCATCCTCATTTCTTCCGCCAACTAAAAGCGGCCCACCCTGATTTGAGCAATGGCGAACAGAAATTGTGTTCTCTTATTCGCCTCAACCTCAGCATGAAGGAAACAGCGGCCATTTTGGGTATATCGCCCAACAGTGTGAAAACGGCCCGCTACCGTCTCAGAAACAAATTGAAACTGGAGACTCAGGATAATCTGATGGATTACCTGATGCAGTACGACAGCGAAACCATCAATTCCTAATCAGTCGCATGGGTAGCCTTTTCCTCCTACGGGTTCCAGCAGGAGGGGCTACAACAAGGATTCTATGGTGTCGGCGAGCAGTTCTACACCCTCCTTGCTGTGGGTCGGAAAATTTGCAATCCGCAATTGGTGATCTTTCAAAGGGCCGTACCCTTGGCCTACTACAAATCCTTTTTCGCTTAGCATTTGCACCCATTGGGCCGAGGGTCGTTCTGTTTCTACTACCAATACGGTTTTGGACCGATTAGGACCTTCCGAAACGAAAGGTTGAAATCCATCCCACCGCTCAAAGCAACCATAAAGAAAAGCGGCTTTGTAGTTGGTCTCCCGGCGGATCATATCCATTCCTTTGCCCAGCATATCTTGAGCTACCTTGGCCAAAAGGTATATGCCCAGCACGTTAGGGGTTTCTGGTGTTTGGTTCTTTTGAGCCTTTTCTCTCAACGACAATAAGTTGTGGTAGGACCCAATTGAATATCCGGCATCCGACCGCTCTTGGGCTTTGTCATGGCATCGTTCATTCACAATCCACACGCCTAACCCTGCGGGTAAGCCAAACCCCTTTTGAACGGAAAAATAGGTGCTATCCATGGTGCTCCAATCAAATTGGGGGTAGGGAAGGGAGGATACCGCATCAATGGCGATAAGTTGATCTGGAAAGGCCGTACGAATTTTAGACAAATCCTCCATGCGCATGCTCACTCCGGTACTGGTTTCGTTGTGCGTAAGCGCAATCAACTCGCAGCTTTCTGGCATGAGCATCTGCTCTATGGGGTGAGCGGTACCCTGTGGTACTTCCCATACGTGGGTTTCGCGCCCTAGGGCCCGGGCTTGTTCTCCAAATCGCTTAGAAAATGCTCCATTCACCAAATGGCAGGACTCGTGTGTGACACAATTTTCTATCAACCGATCCCAAATTTCTGTAGCGGACCCGGTAAAGTAAATGGAGAAGGCTTCGGGTATTTCTAGCAAGTTCCGAAGGGACTCGGCGGCCTCCTGAAACAGACTTTGGAATGCGCGACTACGATGAGAGAGAGCAGGGATATTTTCTCTCAAAGCCTGCTTTACGTGTTCTTCGGCCGTGAAATACAGTTGTGATGGCCCAGGAGTATACACCATTTTTTTCATGGCGGTAAGATACAACGGCCAATTCATTTGCCCACAAATAGGTAAGCTTACTGACCCAAGTGTCTGGGACTTTGACCAAATAATTGTACTTTTGCCACGCACGAAATGAAACGCCAGGACGTTTCGATATCAAAGTTATTACGGCATACCCGGTTGAGTCTTACGTTCCTCGAAGCTGATACTGACTACAATACCGAGTGAAGCCCCCTACAAAACCAGGCCTCAACCCTAACGGGCCCTCGTAGCTTCGGCTGCAGGATAACAGTGGAAGGTTGCGAAGATCAGGGCAGCTCAAATCCTGTCGAACTTGGAGTTTCGACTGGAGCCTTAAGGCTCGTCAGACCGGGTAACCTCTTTAACCTAGCTCTTGTAGCTAGGTTTTTTTTATGTTCTGACGTAATCATTTAAGACCAATAATAAAGGATCAGTCCATATTTCTGGGGGAATAACCTTTGATCAATCCAGCTTAGATTGCTTTCCCTCCATTCTTATTTTACCAAACTTGTCGACCGAAACGAGTGTAGGTGGAGAGAAAAAGGAGTCCTTCTTCGCTTTGGCTATGAAGGATATATTAGCGCAAAGTCTCAATGTATTTTGTTAAAAATCTTTGTGGACTCTGTGCCTTCTTTGATTACTCTGTGGTTCCATTATTACCACCTAGTAGAAGTTGTCCCCAGGTTTCTTTGGCCCAAAAAAAGGCTGCCTCGGAAGGAGACAGCCTTTAAAGATTTCAAGGGAGCTTACTACTTACAAGCCAGCCATAGGCTCACCTACAGGATTGCCCTTGGTATCAAGCAGAACTACCTTAGCTCCAGATTCTTGCAAACTAGGTAGTTGCGTTTCAGCGTCGCCCACAATGACATAGACCATACGGCTCATGTCCATGTGGGTATTTACCAACGCCTGAACATCTTCCACGGTAATTTCATTCACAATCTTCTGCTGCATGTCTACATAGTTAGTAGGTAGATCATAGCTAGAGATATTGCTAAGGATACCGATCAGATTACCCAAAGTTTCGTAGTTCCGGGTATTGGACCGAATAATACTCTCCTTGGTGGAGGATAGCATTTCCTCGGTGTAGTTCTCATCATAGTTGCTGATTACCTCGTTGAAGGCTTCCACTGCGTCAGCCGTTACGTTGGACTGCACGCTTGAGGAAGCAGTAAAACGGGTAGGTGCCACGTCGCTTCTAGAAAGGTAAGAGTAGGCGCCGTAAGTATATTTACGCTCTTCGCGCAGTACGCGGAACAACTCACCTGCAGAGCCACCACCTAGTTTGTCATTGGCTACAAACAGTTTGTAGTAGTCCTCGTGAGTGTCTACTCCATCTAGGAAGCGTGTGATGTTGATGATCGACTGCTTAGAGCCAGGTACATCTACGAAGTATACCATGGCCTCCTCAGGCATAGTAGGTGCATCGAAGGTAGGAATGACTACATCTTTGGCGGCCCAGTTCTGGTTCATAGAAGACAATAGTTTCATAGTTCCTGCCTGATCAATATCTCCAGCGATGTGGAAGGTAGCTACTGAGGGAGAGAAGTACTGAGCGTGGTAGTTTTTCAGATCTTCAAGGGAAATACTTTCCACAGATTCTATTGTACCGCTAGTGCTGTTGCTCAGAATATGACCGTCTCCATAGAGAACCTTACGTACCGCCATTCCGGCAATAGCGCTAGGATTGCTTTCGCGCGCCCGGATTCCCGTCAGCGTTTCCTCCTTTAGGCGAGCGAACTCGTTTTCGTCCCAGCGAGGCTGCAAAAGAATTTCTTCAACAAGATTCAAGGCTGCTTCCAAGTTACGAGACAGGCAGTTGCCACTTACCGTTATACCTTCTGTACTCGTATACATGTTCAAGTTGAGACCTAACTGGCCAATAGCATCCTCTAGTTCCTCAGGGGTTTTGTTGGCGGTGCCTTCCATCATCACATCCGTGATCAAGTTGGCTACCCCTATTTTGTTGGGGTCGTCCAGTAGCATGCCACCGTCCATGGTCATCACAAAGGTGACCAAAGGCAACTCGCTTTGCTCAATACCAAGCACGGCCATTCCGTTGCTCAACTCATCTTGCCAGATGGTAGGAGGAGTCAAAAGGGGAGTGGGGCCAAACTCGGGCTCTACCGTACGGTCAAAAGAAGTAGGCGTTTTCACCATTACTTCCTCAGTGTCCAAATCCAAGTTTTCTGGGGAACGGTATGCATCATTGATGTCCTCAATGACTACTTGAGCGGTAGCAGCGCCTTCTACGGCCAAATCGGTTTGTCCTTTGGGTACCCATGCGGCCAGTACGTAATGCTTATCCTTGATGTATTTGTTATACACCCGAATAACGTCCTCTTTGGTTACCGCCTTGATCTTTTCGATAGACTCAGCCAAATAACCAGGATCACCAGCATACTCATTCGCGGAAGCTAATTGGAAAGCTTTATTCAGAACAGAAGAGATGCCGTTGTATACACCCGTCTCCAGGCCAATCTTGATTCGGTCCAGGTCGCGTTCGTCAAAGCCTTCTGTTTCAAACAGAGCAAGCGCTTCGTCTACAGCTATTTTTACCGAGTCCAAATCCATCCCGGCATTGGCCGTTACATTCAGGGTGAACTCACCGGCTATTTCACCGGAATTGTTAAATGTATAAACGCTGTTGTCACGTGCCATCTTGTACTTTTCTACAATGACTTTGTAGAGAGGAGCACGCTTACCTACCGATAGGATTTGACCTAGTGCATTAAGTGCAGGTTCGTCAGGATGGTAGCTTTCTACCGTAGGGAAAGTCAAAGTAAGTGCAGGAAGCCTGGCAAAGTTATCTTCGAAGTAGATAGTTTTGGTTTCAGTCAAAGTAACGGGCTGGGGCTCTGGATCTGCCACGGCAGGCTTAGCCGGGATTTCACCAAAATACTTTTTCACCAGCTCGGTGGCCTCCGCAATGTCAAAGTCACCGGCAAGTACTAGCGTGGCATTGTTAGGACCATACCATTTCTCGTAGAACTCCTGTACATCCTCTAGCTGGGCATTTTGTAGATCTTCTAGCAGCCCAATTACCGTCCAGTTGTAGGGGTGGCCTGCAGGATATAACTCCCTTTTTATTGCCTCACCACGGTTTCCATAGGGTGCGTTGTCGTTCCGCTGGCGTTTCTCGTTTTGTACCACTCCCTTTTCGTTCTCCAAATCGGCTACTGAGATGGCGTTTAGGAAGTAGCCCATCCGGTCAGATTCCATCCACAGGACTTTCTCTAGGGCATCGTTGGGCACCACTTCGTAATAAACTGTGAAATCCTGCGAAGTACCACCATTGAAGGTACCTCCCCACTTGTCAATGTTAGTAAAGAAGGCACGCTCAGGCAGGTTTTCACTCTTTTGGAAGAGCATGTGCTCAAAGAAGTGAGCAAAACCAGTACGGCCTGGCTTCTCACGGTTAGATCCTACGTGCACCATAATTGCGGCAGCTACAATGGGATCGGACTTGTCCTGGTGCAGAATTACTTCCAATCCATTGTCCAGTACAATCTTTTCATAATCGATAGAAAACTGGTCATTGCTTGATGTGGATGCCGTATCGCAGCCTGTAATTGCCACACCTAGAAGGAGCGTCAAGGCTAGCGTACTACGCATCCATTTGAAATTTTTCATGCAAGGGATGAATTAAGGTTTGTTATAATTAATACATTAAACTAGGTGATGTTTCTCTGCTACGAAACACAAATCCGATAGGGGGTAAATGTGCGGGTAAGTGGCTGTAATGAGGAACGGGTGGTTGTGGGCTGCTATCTTTAAAAAAGCATGTCACGACACCATTTAGCCTATTTTTCAACCAACCTTACATTACCCTCTAGCGAATTCCAAGGGGGGTAAATATTTTTCTTTCATGATCCAAAAAATGTAAGGTATGAGACGTTTATTCACCCACATATTTATAGCAAGTTTTGGCTTGCTCTCCTCAGCTGTATGGGCGCAAGAGGCCCCCAAATATGAGAGCCCGCCGAAGGTGTTGGCTGATTTTGTAACCGCAAAAACCACCCCGTCGGCGGTGCTGAATGAAAGCGGGTCCTATATGGCTCTGCTGGAAAGATCTCCTTCCCCGTCCATTGCAGAACTAAGCCAACCTGAGGTGCGGCTCGCTGGGCTGCGGATTCGTACAGGAAATAGCACCAACCTGTATACGCGTTACTACCAGGGTATTTCGGTAGTGAATACCGGCAATGCCGAAAAAGTATTTGGGGCAAATATGCCGGTGGATAATCCCATTCTTAGTACCAGCTGGGTTAGCGAAAGCCAGATCCTGGCGGCAGTGCTACGCGATGAGGGTATAGTACCGGTACTCATTCAGCCAGATAATCAGCAAAATGATATTCTGACCCCTGATGCCAATTTGCGATTGAATATGGCGCAAAGCGGTAGCCCGTGGTTCTTAGGTCATGATGGCAAGTTGGTAATGCGCACGATTCCTGCTGACCGTGGGGATATGCCCGAGAAGCCTATGGTGCCTACAGGTCCGCTTATTCAGGAGACGGGAGGACAACAGGCCGCAGCACGTACCTATCAGGATATGTTGAGTTCGCCCTATGATGAGGAACTGTTTGATTTTTTCATGACTTCCCAGCTGCGGATTATGGTGATAGAGGAAGATGGTCAAACCTCCCATAAGGCCATTGGAAAACCCGGGATATACACTAGTGTTTCTTTTTCGCCTAATGGAGAATACCTCCTGGTAAAGCAAATTAGTAGACCTTATAGCTATTTAGTTCCCTATTATCGGTTTCCCACCCGGACCGAGGTTTGGGATTTGGAAGGCAATGTAGTGAGAGTACTGCATGAACAGCCCCTATTAGAGGTATTGCCAAAAGGCTATGGTTCTGCCTATGATGGTCCTCGGAGTTTCACTTGGCGGGCTGATGCACCTGCTACGGTATACTGGGCTCAAGCACAAGATGGAGGTGACCCCTCCGTGGAGGTAGACTTCCGTGATCGCTGGTATGCCTTGGCGGCTCCCTTTTCAGAAGAAGGTAAAGCCATTGTGGATGTACCCTACCGTTCCGGAGGCATCACTTGGGGGGATGGTAATACGGCAATTGCCTACAGCTCTTGGTGGAAAAACCGCATGAGTCATGCCATGCTTTTTAGCCCTGAGACAGGAGAGAGTCGTGAACTATTCCATTATAACTATCAGGATAGGTATAGTAACCCAGGTAGCCCTCAAATGCAGGCAAATGAGTACGGTAAGTACGTGATGAAGATGTCATATCCTGGGCCACAAGTCTACATGACAGGCAATGGGGCGAGCGAAGAAGGGGATCGGCCTTTCTTAAGGAAATTCAATTTGTCCTCCGGCGAAACAGAAGAAATTTTTCGATCTCAGGCTCCCCATTATGAAAGGGTCTATCGGTTAATAGACGAAAACACGATGTTGATTAGCCGTGAGAGCCCTAGCCAACCCCGGAACCTCTTCATGAAGTCTTTGGATTCTGGAGAGGAGCTAGCGCTTACGGACTTCCAGCATCCATTTCCTGATCTGGTAGATCTGAAGAAGCAAGGGGTAGAGTACGAACGTAATGATGGCATCAAGCTGAGCGGAGACTTATACTTGCCTCCAGGTTATGATAAGGGTAGAGATGGGCCGCTGCCTACTTTCAGATGGGCCGATCCTCGCG
>JBCBHI010000099.1:0-10076 GCA_038525885.1 Bacteroidota bacterium | reverse complement strand
AATAACAGTACCGGAAAGGCAGAAATATGGTATTGGGATGTTCAATCCGTTAATGATACCATTAAGTTAATTGTTCCTGATCCTATCGGGGGCAGCAATCGGTGGGGACCCGGGCGTGTGAGTATAGCGGATCTTAATGGAGATACTCAGCCGGATATTGTTTTCAACAATGATGATGTCTTTGCCTACTCTTTTGATTGGTCACAACATCAAATTTATCCACTCTGGCAAACCAATACCGCTGATGGCTCTGCTGTTACCGGACTTACCACCTTCGATTTTGATAGCAATGGTAGTTCAGAAGTCGTTTACCGGAGTACAAACGCTTTATATATTCTCGATGGAGTAACAGGGGCCATTTATGATAACTCCACTTCAATTTGCCCTGCTGGAACCTTTGTGGATAACCCCATCATTGCTGACATTAACGGAGATGGGGAAACAGAGATTTGTGTTGGCTGCCAACCTTATTCCTCTCCAATTCAAAATACCGATAATCAGGGCTACCTACGCTTGTTCGGAGCGGCACCGGGACAAACTTGGATGCCATCGCGGTCGGTATGGAATCAGCACGGATACTTTAATGTCAATATTAAC
This sequence comes from Bacteroidota bacterium, assembly GCA_038525885.1. GTDB lineage: Bacteria > Bacteroidota > Bacteroidia > Cytophagales > Cyclobacteriaceae > DMST01. The sequence continues at coordinate 9,479 of JBCBHI010000099.1, read as the reverse complement.
GATGACCTAACGGTACCTCGTGAGCTGCAAGACCATTCCGTTGAGTACGGGGATACACTCTGTGATGGTACTCCTGGTACTTTTCGTCCCTTGAATAGTTTCCTGAGCCAATCGACTTTATTGGACGGAAGTGGATGCCCTCAAACAGATAAACCAGATTTAGCTTTTGTAGCGGGTAGCCTCACCCAAGCTGATTTTGCCAATTGCATCACCGACTCCCTGGCCCTTCAATTTGGAGTGACCAACCTAGGGAATGATGCTCTGGATGATACGGTTTCAGTAAGCTTCTATGCGGGTAATCCCGAAGATCCTGCTTCCCAATGGCTGGGTACGGATACCTTTCTACTTACTCTAAGTAAGGGTGAGCAGGTTACGGTACAGACGTGTCTGGATACACTACCCAACAACACACTCTACGTAGTACTCAACGACGACGGTACTGCGGCACCTACCCCGATTGACTATCCTACGTCAGCCGTGGTTTCGGAAAGTAACTATGGCAATAACACGGATAGCCTAGTACTGAGCGAATCCTTCGCAATATCCGCCTCGGTTAGCTCATTTAACTATGTGTGTGATAGCACTTTAATGAACAGCTCAGGTGGAGTGCAAGCTTTTGTGCCTTTAGGGAATGAGGAGGTAACTGCAGGGCTTACTTTTTACTGGTTTGAGGGGGCAATCGCTAGTGGCACGGCGGATTTTACTGGGGATGCGGTCTCTGGCCTGGCAGAGGGTAACTATACGGTATTTGCGCAAGGCAATACCTCGGGTTGTAGTTCTGATACCGTAACCATAACCGTAGAAAAGCGCACAACCGATAGCACGCTGACGGTACGGATAGATGAGGTGGCCCCCAATACCTCCTGTGGTAATCCCAACGGTGAGTTGAGGGCCATTGTGAAGCCAGCGGATGTAACCGATAGTGTAGGGGATGATTCTGGTGGGTATAGCTTCCGCTGGGAATTGGGAACTAGCATTGGTAGTAATTCTCCGATAAGTACTAGTTCAATCGCTGCGGGTATTGATGGAGGGTTTCCCTATTCAGTACGTGTTACGGATAACTTGACCGGATGTCAGGTGGAGCAAACCCTGACAAGTACTTCCAACGCCATGGTTTACCCCGTGGTTCAGCTGGATTCGGTATCCTCCAACACGCTATGTGTTGAGGGTAATGGTTATGCGAGGGTAAGTGTAGGTGGGGATACTACAGGGTATAGCTTTAAGTGGTTCGATAATGAGTACAAACCTGCGCATGATGCAGTAGGTGCCATACGCACCAATCTGTTGGGTGGTAACTATTTTGTAGAGGTTACGGATATCAATACTACGTGCCGCGATACGCTGCAAGTAACGATAGAGGATGATTTGGTGGTGCCAGAGGTCAATTTGCTTTCGGTTATTGACCAAACCTCCTGCGATACAAGTTTGCCTAACGGACAAATTGCTATTACTTCCCATGCAGGAATGCCTTTTGCCTACCAAAACCCCGCACCGCTGGACTTTTTCAGTACTGTGGGCTCTGCCAGTGCAATTTCAGCTACTCGATTCCAGCTTACTCCCAGTAGTGCTGTCCAATCAGGTGCAATTTGGACAAACCAGCAGGTTTCTTTGGCGGAAGATTTCACGATTGATCTGGTGCTCAACTTTGGCGACCGAGATGCTAGTGGTGCGGATGGGATCGCTTTTGTGCTCCATAGGGATCCAAACGGCCTGCTTGCCTTAGGGCAGGATGCTCAAACCATGGGAGCCGCCCCATTAGCCCCCGGAATCGCGATTGAGTTTGATACATTTAATAATGGCTTCGGATTTGGTGATATCCCGGATGATCATGTTTCAGTGCATACTACCGAGACGCCATCAACGTATGGTGCCCCCTTGGATGGTCCTTACCCGATGGACCCGGCGGGTTCCAATTTTGAAGATGGACAGGACCATGACGTACAAATTGCATGGGATGCCGATGCATCCTTGATCACCGTTTCCATTGATGGGGAAGAGCGGATTCACTTCACCTATGATGTGAGAAACAACATCTTTGGGGGAGATCCTTGGGCCTATTTAGGGGTTACTTCTGCAACCGGCGGAGCTAGAAATTTACATCAGGTGGAGATTCAGTCCATTGCGGCCACTACGGGCACACGCCATCCTCAGGTTGCCCTAGAATGGTTCGATGGAGCCAATACGGTAAATCCTTTACCAACCAGCCAACTGATGGGCGATTCGGTGGCCTTTGATTTGGACAATGGTGTTTACCGTGTTCGGGCCACGGATTTGGTTTCGGGCTGTACCTCCGAAAAGGATATTGCCGTAGAGGATGGACGAATAATCCCTACGTTGAATGTAAATCGGGTGAACATGGTCTCTAATAAGGCTTGTGACGCCAGTTTAGCCAACGGAGCACTAGAGGTAAGTAGCAATGCGGTCTCACCGACAATATTTCAGGATAACACTATCACCTACAGCTATAGCTGGTGGGTGGGGGTTAATGCCGTAGCGGCTCCTGACTTTACCGGTCAGACCCTGGCCGGAATTCCTGGTGGTAACTACACCCTGGTAGCTACCGATGACCAAACCTTTTGCTCCACCGCAGAGCAAACCTTTACGGTATTAGACAATATCGTAACCGATTCAGTAACGGTAGACCTGGAATTCTGTGAGGCTTATGTGTTTGGAGGAGATACCCTGAGTACCTCTGGTACCTACATGAAGGCGTTTCCGAATGTATTAGGCTGCGACAGCGTGGTGACGCTTAACTTGACCCTGTACGAAAGAGGGGATACTAGTGTGCTGGACTGTGGGCCTGCTAGTTGGGTGCTAGATCTTCCGCTGGATGCTTGTTCGGGTACCCTTGCTGCCAATTCGGTAGGCCCCAATGCTACTACGGTAGGGCCTAGGTGGGTAGAAGGCTACACGGGGCAGGGGCTCTACTTTGACGGCCGGAACGATTACGTGAATGTAGGTTCTGATGCAGGTCTGGTTTTTACGGATGCCTTTAGTGTAGCCATGTGGGTGAAATCTACTGAGGATGGTCCCATGGTGCTGATGACCCGCAACCGAGCGGGCAGTTCGTTTAGCTGGAATATCCGGCTGGAAGGCGGAGTGTTGCAGGCCATTTTAGGAGGCTTGCCTACTCCCGGACCTTATATGGGTACTACAGACGTTACGGATGGAACGTGGCACCATGTGGCGGTCACGTATACCACGGGCCAAGTGAACTTGTACGTGGATGGTGCTTTGGATGCTTCCCATACGGTACCGGTAGGTACTTTGGGGGCTAACCCCAGCAGCGAGGTCTGGATAGGTATGCGTGCTGATAAGCCCAATGAACGGCAGTATCAAGGCCATTTGGATAATGTACAGGCTTATAATGAACTGATTTCCGCTGAACAAATCAGCGAAATGGCAGCTATGGCTGAGGCCCCTGAGGCCTGTCCCACCCCTACGAGTTCGCTGGTAGGCTATTGGCAGCTAGACGATTGCAATAGCCCTATCGTGACAAATTCCGCAGGAAACGGATTTGAGGGGATCAAATATGGTGATGCTGACCAAGGACGGGGTTACGTGAATCAAGCCGCTGTTTTTGATGGTGAAGGTGACCACATCGCGTTGCATGATTCTGGGTATGCTTTGGGTACCGACGAGGGCATTAGCTACAGTCTATGGGTATACCCGACCCAGGCTAATGGTCAGCGGGAAGTGATCCTTCGGCGGTTAGAAGACGCTGCCAGCATCGGTATCTTCCTAAATCAGCTCCGGCCAGAGGTATACTTAGGTGGCTTGGCAGGGGTACAGTATTTGGCGGCAGATTCCACCTTGCCCCTCAATACCTGGTCGCACTTAGGGGTGACCTACGGTGATGGCCGCTTGCGGGTGTACCGGAATGGTGAAGTGATTTTGTCACGGGATAACCTCATCGGGACTATCCACTTTACTCCCCAGGGCCAGCATTCTTTGGGGGGTAACCCCAACGGTACCCGCAGCTACCACGGTGCCATCGATGAAGTGCGCATTTTCAACGAAGCCTTGGGGGCTTCGGCTATGGCGGCTGAGTTGACGCGAGTAAGTAGTAGCCCTGCTGACTGCCCTGATTTGGCCGAAGGGGCCTGGTTATTTGATGATTGTGCCTCGTCCACAGCGGTAGATTCCCTGGGCCAGCACGCAGGCATCCTGGTAGGGGCTACGCGCAGTGCGGGTTACCTTGGCGCGGGTATGCTATTTGACGGAGTGAACGATTACATCAATTTGGGGAACGGTGCTGGTATGGAGCTAGCCCAGGCCTTCACCATTAGTATGTGGATGAATACCACCCAAACTACCCGAGGCACGCTGCTGATTAAGAATCCTCAAGGAGGCAACTTCTCCTACGCGGTGCAGCTAGATAACGGTAATCCCGTGCTGGCCTTGGGCAATGGGGTGAGTAATCCAGGGCCGTTTAGGGCGCCCGTAAATGTAGCCGATGGTACTTGGCATCACCTGGCCTGGACCTTTGAGCAGGGCACCGTAACCACCTATGTGGACGGCATAGCGGAAGCCACTACCCATGGAGTGATGGGCACGGTGTTGCCCAATGCTGGCTCGGAAGTATGGCTGGGCTGGCGAGGTGATCTCAAGCCAGGTAGGGCGTACCAAGGCTTGCTGGACGAGGTTCGCCTCTGGACCAATGCCCTTTCACCGGGCAAGATTGCAGACCTGGCGAATGCTACCCCCAACGGAACGGACTGTACTGGAGCACGCGCCGCTCAAACGGATAGCTCATTCCCGACTCGAGAGTGGTTTCGGGTATATCCTAACCCCAATCGGGGAACCTTCACGGTGCAGGTACGGGAACGCTCAGAGTATACCCTGAGCGTAACCAATATGCTCGGACAAACTGTCTACAGCCAGTCACTACCGGCCGATCAGTATGAGCATTCGGTACGGTTAGCGGAGATCTCGCCGGGAGTTTACTGGGTAGCGGTGACTTCAGAGCACGGGCAAAAGCTACAACGGCTAGTGGTAGAGTAGGAGAGACCGATAGGTCATCAAGCTCGACCCTCTCAAACCCAATAGGTTTCTAAAACCTATTGGGTTTAGCCCCAAGGATTTCCGGCTAGGTCTCTATGGGTGGTCCTCTGTACTGGTAGTGTGAGCAAAAGGCACCAATTCCTCCAGCGAAATATATTCTAGGGTCTTCTCGTGTGTGGCTTCTAATACTAGTTTCGGGGCCAGGCCTGCTCGGTAAGCTTCCAGCCAGCGGGTTACACACAAGCACCATTTGTCACCAGGTTTTAGGCCTGGAAAGCGGTACTCTGGCCGGGGAGTTATCAGATCATTGCCTAGGGAGCGAGAAAACCCCAAAAACTCTTCGGTAACTACCGCACAGACGGTGTGCGTGCCATGATCTTGCGGCCCCGTTTCGCAGCAGCCATCTCTGTAAAACCCGGTGAGGGGATCTTTGCTACACGGGAGCAGCGGTTCTCCAAATACGTTGTTGGCCATAATGGGTGTTACGCTTTTCAAGAGAAAGCGTTCTCAAGCAGGATTTGTTTCCTTCCTCCGGAAGAACCTATCTACTATAAGAAGTCCTAATGCTTCCCGCGTCATACAAGTTGAGGGGATGATCTCGTGGTGGGACGGGGACGCCCAATCGACTCTAGGTGGTCCAGGCGACCCCGTCTTACTACTGATTTCACAAAGTATTGAAAATAAGAAGGTTACGAAATTCGCCCTGGGTGGTTCACCTGCCAAGTGCTGCTACCCGTAACTCCTCTCGGAGCTGAAAGAGACTGTTTCCTATGAATGCCGCAGGCGTTTTATCTGAAATTTTGACCCGGTGCCGAACGGAAGCTATCCTTGCATTGGCTGCGGTTCTTAGTACTAGCCGATCATTTCACCCGTACTCTTTCTTTCGAAATGCCTTTACAGCAATCCCTGTTTGCCCAGACGGGCAAAAAAATCGTCATGGTAGGTTTTGCCAACGGGGATGCGGTTTTCCCCGATGATGATAACAGACCGCTCGATACTGTCAATCTTATCCAAGGCCACCAGATACGATTTGTGGACACGCATAAAGTGGCTGGAGGGCAGAGTGGCCTCGAAGGCGGCAAATTTTTGTAAACACATGATGGGCTTGCCTTGGGTACGGTGGACTCTCAGGTAATCGCTCATGCCCTCTATGTACAGGATGGTATCCACGGGTACCTTCTCGATTCGGTACTCCGTTTTCACAAAGATGTTGGCACTGGATACCTCGGGTGTGGCGTGGCGCAAGGTGTATTCTTCATACACTTTGTCTACTGCCTTCAGAAACCGGGTGAAATCATAGGGTTTCAGCAGGTAGTCGCTCACGTGCAACTCATAGCCCCGCAGGGCATATTCCTGGTAGGCGGTGGTGAGAATCACTAGAGGTTTTTGTTGCAGACTTTCCAGCAGCTCAATGCCTGTCATTTCATCCATCTGGATGTCCAGAAAAACCAGATCTACCGGATGCTCCTTGATGTACTTCAGCCCCAAAAGGCTTTGCCGGAAGCTCTCCTTGAGGTCCAGGTGTGGGGAACGCCGAATGAATCCTTCCAGCTTTTCGGCGGCCAGAGGTTCATCCTCTATAATGATGCAGGAGAGGGTCATGAGAGTTCCAGGGATAGGTCTACCGTAAACACTGGGTCATCTTGGGTTACCTGTAGGGTAAAGGCATCTGTGTATAGCAGCTCCAGCCTACGGCGGGCATTGGCCAGCCCAATGCCTTTTCTGGATTCTTCCTGCGCATGAGGCTTGAAGTAATTCTGGCAGTGCAGGTGCACCCCGCTGTCGGTTATTTTCAGGTGAATGGAAATGGCCGGCATAGCGGCCGGTTTGGATACAAACTTGAAGGCATTCTCTACAAAGGGCAGAAAAAGCAGCGGAGCAATGGCCTTGCCGTTGGGGGTGCCTTCCACGGTGACCTCCACATAGTCTGGCGGTGCAAACCGCATCCGCTGTAGCTCCGTGAGTTGATTGATGTACTCAATCTCTTTCTCCAGAGGTACAGATTTGCCGTCACTTTCGTATAGCATATACCGTAGCAAAGTGGCTAGTTTGATGAGCATGGCCGAGGCCTCGTCGGGCGACCTATATATAAGGGTATCAATGTTATTGAGGGTGTTGAAGAGAAAGTGAGGGCTCAGTTGGGCCTTCAGCATGGCAAGCTCGTTGCGCAAGGATTGGTTTTCCAAAGCGGTCTTATTCTGCAAGTTTTGGTTCCAACTGATAAACCCCCGCAACAGGCTGCCACACTGGCTAATGAGAAAGGAGCCCACCACACTCTCCATATACTTCTGAGCGGCCATGACCCGGAAGGAGGGGTAGAGTAGCCAGAACAGGCCCACAAAAAGCAGGGAAACCACTGCACTAAAGGCAAGGGAGACCAAGAGGTACCTTACATACCTCCGTTGGTCTAGCAGCAGGGGCTGGAAGTAAAAATAGAAGGCGTAGAAGTTGAAAAGCCCCCACAATCCTAGTAAGAATAGTGCCTCCAGGTGCTCAGACATGAAGCTTTGTTCTCCTGGGTTGAGCTGGATGGTCATCCAGGAAAGTGCGCCAAAGGCTAGCCAGAATAGCAAGTGGACGATGATGTAGAGCAGTTTCTGCATGCTTTCTATGAAGGCATCAAGGTACTAGAATGTAAAGCCTAATTTAGACAGATCCTCCCAAAACTGTACTTGCCTTGTCAGGTGCTATATCAAGCAGGCGCCGGGGCAGCGGTAACTTTTCGCTGCTTGTAGTGAGCCCACTGCTGGCCGATGAGTTTGAGCATAGCTGGATACACAATGAGCAACCGGAAGGGTTTGATCAGTTGCATGTAGGCCGCCCCCAAGCGCCCTTTGGGCTTCACATACACCGTCATCTGTACCCCGTAGGTACCATCCTGGCGGGGTACCCGGCCAAAGTGTGCCGCGGCCAGCACGGTTTTGTTCTCGATCTCCGATAGTATTTCCACTCCCAGGTCATACACGGGCACAAAGTCACCAAAGCCTTGAGCGTCCACCCGCAGTTGGGTCAGTCCCTCCTGCCGGACGTACCGTTCGCGAATGCTGCCTGCTGGTAGCGCCTCCTCCGCCCTTTCATGGTTTTCCCAACCAAACAGCCTGCCTAGGAAAAATCGAAGCTTAAATAGCCAGCCGGCCGCTCCGGTGGTAGCTGTTTTCTCTAATGCCTGCACAAAGGCGGCATTGAGTTCGCCTAGGGTATCACCAGCCTCCAGTGTGACGGGCAGGAGCCATACGTCTTCAATACGCAAGTCGGGCAAGAGCCGGTGCACACGCCAGGCATGCTTGAGGTGTTCTTCTTGATTAACTCGCATGGCTCAAGGATTTGTTCCGAAACAAAGGCAAGGCAAATAGGAATACGGTAGCTGCTAGAAAGGCCCCAAACCCTATACTTCCACTGGGGAAATAAAACTCCATAGCCAACCGTGCCAGATACAGCGTGGCGAGCATGCCGATAAACATGCGCCCTGTGGAGGTGGTGAGCAGCTTGGAGGGCATATACAGCAGTGCCGTGCTGGTGTAGAAAAAGAACACAATGGTAAACAGATTGAGCATCTGCACCACATTGCTGTTGTCTACCGTGAGTTTGGCTAACTCCACGGGCCAATCGAACAGGCTCCAAAAGGTAATGTGGAGGATACCCACCAATAGATTGATGGCCCCTCCTAGTCGGATAAGAAAAACGGATGCTTTCATGACTTTTTTTGGTAAAGGAGGCCCCTGAGAGGCACGGAGTCAAAAACAATCGGTCAACGGCGGAATTGTATCTGCCAACGTAGGAATTAAGCCCAATCGCCTTTGTCGGTGTTCAGCGAAGCGTCGCCGACAAATCCTCTTTATCGTTCTGTTTCCAGCATTCTGCTGGGCCGCCCCTACTGTTTCAAGCGTCTCGCTTGGAACTCCTGGATCAGGAAGAAGCCTCCGGCTTCCAGCAATCAACTCCCCCACATAAAAGGCCAAAATCTTAGCCAAAAACCAAAATGCCATTTAGCAAATAGAGTAGCACTCTGAAGTGCAGACGAAAGAGGGTGACTTCCCACTAACCCACACAACATGGGTTCCTAAGGGGAATGCAAGGGTTTAAGAAAAGAATTTGGGTGAAATGAATGGCTGCGTCCAGAGCAGCAGCCAAGGCGATGCCGTGGCGATGCGCAGGCTTGGTCTAAGATTCATTCAAAGCGCTGCGCGCTCATAGGGTTGGGGTGATGAAAATCCTTACTGCCTGTTGAAAGATGGTTACAAAAAACCTTCTAAAAAGTCCCATAATAGCTCAGAAAGGCTGATTTTGATCCTTCCTGTATAGCTCATGTAGAATCCCTTTGGGAGCTGAGTATAGTATCTGTAGAGCAGGCATTTTTTGCTCTCCATGGAGTTTTTCAATTCTTGCTTTCGGCGATTGCTGAAAAGCCCACAACAGAGTAGGCATTAGCAAAAAGAAGACGTGCCATGAAAAAGCTAAAGAAACCTCAATTGCAA
>JBCBHI010000098.1:0-10100 GCA_038525885.1 Bacteroidota bacterium | reverse complement strand
GCCAATCTCCATTTCTTTCACCTCCAAATCCAGCCCCGGGTAGTGCGCCTGAAGGCCAACATACCCATCTGCCCGGTGGATAAACTCGTAAGGAAAGCCACCCACTAAGCGGGGAACTCCCCCACCCTGAGGCCATACAGTCCATACCAAGGGCTGGATTTGGAGGTGAAAGAAATGGAGATTGGCTTGATGTATCAGGCCTTGATGGAAGATAATGTGGATATCATCAGCGGATTTAGCACCGATGGCCCCATCATTGCCCACCAGCTGCGCACGCTGAAGGACGATAATGGATACTTTCCTCCTTACCATTGTGCTCCCTTGATCAGGCAAGCTACGGTGGAGCAATACCCAGAGCTACGTGCCGTACTGAATCGCCTGGAAAACCGGATTTCGGATACCGCCATGGCGAGGCTAAACTACCTGGTAGACCAACAACAAATCCCGATGGAGCAAGTAGCCATGGAATGGCTGGCGAGCCAGGGCTTTGCTACGGGGACCACCCGTGAGACCGCTAACCCGCAAGTTCGTATTGGGTCTAAGAATTTCACGGAAAGCCTGCTGCTTGGTACCCTGTTTGGGATATTGATAGAGAACGAAACTAGCCTGGATGTGGACCTCAAATTGGGCTTTGGTGGGACCCAACTGCTATACGATGCTATGCTACAGGGCGAAATAGACCTGTATCCTGAATACACGGGTACCGGCCTGCTGGTTCTGTTGAAGGCCGATGGTGAGGTGCGCGATAGTTTGGGTACAGGATTGGACGCTACCTACCAATATGTACAGTATAAGATGGATGGTTTAGGCCTCAGTTGGTTGGCCCCGCTTGGCTTTAACAATACCACGGCTTTCCTGATGAAAGAGGAAAGAGCTGAGCAATTGGGTATTGAGACGATCTCGGATTTGTTGGAGGATCAATAATTAGTCTTCCTCGGCAACCCTTTCGAACTGCATCAGCCCCACTAGCTCTACCTTTTCCCCGGCATTTTCACGTTCCGTTACGGAAGCGTTTAGGTTTTGGTACCAAGCATACCCATAGTCTTCGGAGGAAGCATCTTTAGGAATCCCTTGCTTTTCCAACATGAGTCGCTCGGCTAAAAAATCAACCAGAGCCCCCTGGAGGAATTTTACCCGGTACTGGGTAGAGGTGTTTTCAGGGAACAGAAAGCGTACGCCTTTTTTGGCATCATAGGTGGCCAGTACCTTGACTCCGTTGGGGGCATAGAGCAAAAGCTTTGCGGGTTCTTCGGGTAAGTTCATTCGGTTGAGTTCTGGATTTACCTTGACCTGCCGCAATAGATAGCCTACCATCAAGGTAGTGTATCCCTTCATGGTCTCATAAAGTTTGCTCAGTAGGGAGGCAGATTCTGACGAATGGAATTTTTCATCCTCCTGGGAGGCCCACCACATGGCATAGTCCTCCGCGGGCAACTCATCTTTGATGGCCCGCATATCGGCCAATTGGAAAGGTTCGGTGCTTGGCACCCTTTCGTTGCTGCCTAGCAGATCGATGGCAGAAAAATAGACCGCGTTTGGGTAGTCCGTTTCGGGGAGATGGTGCACCGCGTCCCGATACTTTTTAGCCTCCTCTTCGGTATAAATGAAGAAGGCTGAATATCCCTTTTCGTTCAAGGTGAATACCAGGGGGGCTGTGAGTACGCCCGCCTCTACAAACATGGGATGCATCACTTCATAGTGAAACAGCTTATGATGCTCTTCGGCAAACCTTTCCAGCTCGGCAATACAAAGAATGGCGTCTACACGTAGTTCTCCAGAATTGTTGATGGTGACCTCCCGGATACCAAAACCCTCTAGATTGGTTTGGAAGGGAGTCACTACCGAATGGGGCGCTTGCTTTTGAGGGGCTTCCGGGGACGAAGGCTGTTCTGTTTGAGGTTTGTTGCCAAAAAGCTTGTGAAGCAATCCCATGATGTCAATGATTAGTTTTGGTAGTCTAAAGTTCGGGATTGTGTAGGGATTTCTCAACGGTCAATTAGCGTTAACCTTGAGGAAATGTGGGGATTACTTCGGGTATGCTAAGAGGATTCGGTTGAAAATGTGATGGACTCTTTTTAAAAAAGGTTTTTATCCAAAAGCCCTGAAAGAAGCAATCTGTTGGTGGGGTGGGGCCGGGTAAGCACCATTCTGTGCTATAACATGTAGAAACCCAAACCTTATAGGTTTCCAAAACCTATAAGGTTTAGTGGATTCATGAGGTATAAAACCAAAAAAGCCCGGAATGACCGGGCTTTTAAGAAAAGAGAACGTGTAGTTCCTATGCATTTCTGCCGATGCAGTCCAAATCTTCGAAGGCCACTTTCAAGCGGTCTACGAAAGACTCTTCTGCTACCCGCAACCATTTACGAGGATCGTATTTGCTCTTGTTAGGCTTGTCAGCTCCTTCAGGGTTACCAATTTGGGTCTGAAGGTAGCCTTCGTTCTTTTTGTAGTACTCACGTACTCCACTCAAGAAGGCCCACTGCATATCGGTATCGATGTTCATCTTGATAGCACCGTACTCGATAGCCTCCCGGATTTCGTCACGAGAAGAACCAGAACCACCGTGGAATACGAAGTTTACGGGCTGAGGTCCAGTGCCGTATTTCTTTTGGATGAAATCCTGAGAGTTCTTCAAAATGATAGGTGAAAGCTTCACGTTGCCCGGCTTGTACACGCCGTGTACATTACCAAAAGCAGCCGCTACGGTAAAGTTGTCCGATACCGCCTTCAGTTTCTCATAAGCGTAGGCTACCTCTTCAGGCTGGGTGTACAGCTTACTGCTGTCCACATCGGTATTGTCTACACCATCTTCCTCACCACCAGTTACCCCTAGCTCAATCTCCAAGGTCATGCCCATCTTATCCATGCGCTTGAGGTACTCCACGCAGGTTTCGATGTTTTCCTCGATAGACTCTTCGCTCAGGTCGATCATGTGTGAGCTGAACAAAGGCTGGCCTGTGCGCTCAAAATGCTTCTCACCATGGTCTAGCATGCCGTCTATCCAAGGCAGGAGTTTCTTGGCTGCATGATCCGTATGCAAAATCACGGTCACTCCGTAGGCTTCCGCCATCATGTGTACATGCTGTGCACCCGATACAGCACCGAGGATGGAAGCCTGCTGGCCCTCATTGCTAAGGCCTTTACCGCCATAGAACTGAGCACCTCCGTTAGAAAACTGTACAATTACTGGGCTATTTAAATCCCGTGCTGTTTCCAAAACGGCGTTTACCGAGTTGGTACCAATTACGTTCACCGCCGGCAACGCAAAGTTTTTCTCATTTGCGTAGTCAAACAGGTCTTTCACTTCTTGACCGTGGAGTACTCCCGGCCGGAATTTGGTGTTCACTGCACTCATTCGTGTACGATTCGTGTTTAGTTTTTCAAAAATCGGGTAGCAGACACGGTTTCACCTTGTTGGATACGTAGGATGTACATCCCGGCCATCAGGTGGTCCACATCTAGCGAAAATCGCCCGTTTTCTTGCACTAAAACGTTTGCATAGACGCTTTTTCGCGCCCCAAAAATATCAAATATTTCAATCTGTACCCTATCCCGACTAGGAAAGTGCGCTTTCAGAGTAACGCTACCGTTTGTGGGATTCGGGTAGAGGCTCCAATGATCGGTAAAATCCGAGACCTCAAAACCAGTAGGAGTGGGGTCTACATCATCAGGAGCAGGAAACTCATCGGCTAGTGACCCGGTAGTTAGACCTAACTCTTCAGCATAAATAGCATCGTTCGCGAAAAGGTGGAACTCACCGGGTGCTAGGGTTACGGTTTGGGTGTTATCATCTACCAAAATGGTATCGCCCGTAAACACATCATACCAGAAGCCAAGCTTGGGGAATCCGGGGTTTACCGTAGCTTCCTCTAGCCCGTAGTTTGCCAGGGCATGAAAGTCCGTACTATCATGCGTGATCGTCCAGGTTTTGTATTCATCGTCGGGCTGCCAGGCAAAAGTACCTTCGGCGAAAGCCGGGTGATTTACTTTCAGTTGAATGATGGTACTGTATACCTCCAGTAAGTCCGCTTTATTCTCCTCTTCCAGATACTCCCACTTGGTAGGCTTCCGGCCTGTTCTTCCGTTCTCGTTGATGGGAACGTCATAGGCAAACTCACCAAATTGCCAGAGCATTTTTGGCCCGGGAATCGGGAAGAAAAACGTGGCCGACATTTTCAACCGATCGATGGCTGTGGCCTCATCCTGTACGTCATAAGCACCTTCACTTTCGCCAAAGTTGATCATGTCATACATCTGTCGCTCCTCGTCATGGCTTTCCATGTAGCTCACCAGGTGGTTGTCATTCCAGCCACGCTCTTGGGCATAAGCCCAGTCAATGCTGTTGTTATCCGCAAACCCCAGATTGGCTTCTTTAAATTGGCCGTGGGCATTGCCCCAGAGCATCATGCCATAGTTGGCCAGATCCGTTTCTTCATCGTTGTTGGCGAAGTGCTCCAGGATGATATAGGCCGTGGGGTCAACAGCCCAGATTTCGTCCGCCATTCTTTTTAGGGTATTCACCCGGCCCTGATCAAAACTGTTCCAGGCCCCTACATCGTCACCATACTGCGTCTGGGTAAATCCCTTGCTGAGATCGAATCGAAACCCATCGAATTGGTATTCTGTGAGCCAATAGGCATTGACGGTGTCCAGCCATTCTTGGGTGTATTCGCTTTCGTGGTCTATGTCAAAGAAGACATTGAACGGGTGCCTGGCTACCTGGTTGAACCAAGGATTGTCGGAGGTAGGAGTGGAGTTGGCCGCATCCCAGTACAGCGCGGCAAAGGGGGCGGGAATATCGTTCTGGTTCATCACCATATCCAATATCACGGCTATCCCCCGGGCATGGCAGGTATCAATAAAGCTTTTGAGACCATTGCGAGTGCCATAGTATTTATCCACGGCAAACATAAAAGTGGGATTGTACCCCCAGCTGTCATTGCCATTAAACTCCATAACGGGCATCAGCTCAATGGCATTCACACCCAAGCGCTCCAGATATCCTATGGTATCGATGAGCGCTTGGTAACTGCCCTCGTCCTGTCCCAAAAAGTCTCTTACCAGGAGCTCATAAATGACCAGGTTTTCCTTGTCTGGCCTTTGGTAATCTGTGCTTTGCCAGGCATAGGGCGTTTGTCCCAGTTCTAAAACTGAAACCCGGTTGAAATACCAAGTAGGGTTCTCCGCTTCTGTAGGATACTCTTTTAGATTGGCATAGATAGATTCGGGAATGTACTGATCGTCAGGATCGAGAATTTTATCAGCATAGGGGTCGGCAATGTAGATGCTTTCATCGATCAGGTACTGGTAGCCATATTCCACCCCCTCATCCAAGCCAGACAAGGTAACCCAAAAGACCTCCTCGTCTGCATCCCAGTTCATTTGTCCCTCATTAGTCAAGGCCCAGTTATTGAAATCTCCCAGCACATAGGCACTCGACTTTTCTGGGGCCCATAGCACCAGGGTGACGGAGTCCGTACCGGCGTGGTAGTTGATGCCCTTTTGCATGCCAGTGGGCAAAGCGGCTTGTGGTGACTCACCGCGTACGACTACGGTGCCTTCATAGGTGCTGCTTTCTTCGTCTGCGGCTTCGAAGGCCAGCGTGTAGGTGTAGGTGCCTGTTTCTGAATAGGTGTGCGTAAGGGGGCCTAATGTGGTTCCTAATTCCGAATGGGTGGTGTCAGTGCCATCACCGAAGGAAAGCTGCCAAGTACTGGCTTTGGAGAATTGGGCTTCGAAAGTTACCTCTTGCCCAGCATCAATCACCACGGGAGAGGTGGTAGGTTGGAGTAGTCTTGCCTCCAGACTGCCGTCCCATAGGTCCACAAAAATGTCGCTATTGCTATCGCTTTTTCCTTCAGCGCAGGTGCTACAAGGGCCTTCCTCACGGAATACCATGCCCATACGGAAAATGGGAGTGCCTTCCGGTACATTGTAGTACGTTCTGGGTACCAAGGTAAAACTCCAGATATTTGCTTCACCTTCTACCTTAGTCATTTTGCCTAGGCCATTGGCTGCACCCCAGTTCCCGACTACGTATTCCCAGCTGGTATCAGAAGCACCCGAAGTAATTACGCCCGTGTGTATGTAAACGGAATTAGCACCTATCAGATTAGAGGTGCCCTGGGTTGCGTCGTAGTAAATGGTAACAGAATCTGTGTCAGTAAAGAAAGCCGGATCGGTAGTGACTTGCGCTTTGGCAAGCACACTCAGGAGCAAAAGCCCCAGTAGTATGGAATGTCTCATGGATAGGGGAGTTATGGTAGATGCCTACCTAACTAATGATGAATGCCTGGCCGAAGTGTAGAAACCAAGCTTTTTTAGAATAGATAACCTCTGGAGAACGGGCAAAAACTCCGGAAGCTTTGTGAAATCCCCATCAGGAAGGGGTATAAATAAAAGAAGGGGCCCCAAGAGGCCCCTTCGCACTATCGACCGATTATTCGATGATCACATAGTGACCGGTCAAATCATTGAATTTGATGGTATAGGTGCCATCCGGTACGTTCATATTCGGACCGTCCTGGGTACCCACACCGTAGGGAATTGTAGAATCCCCCCAGTTGGTTGTCCAACCTGCGTCTGCACGAATTTTGATATCTCCGTTCACCGCCTGGCCGGTAAGGGTCCAGATATGTGAATCGAAGGTAGACTGAGTCATTTGCACTTCGTCAGCGTCATCCCATCCGCCAATGCCAGCGCCAATTACACCCATACTGGTGTAGTCGTTGGCAGAAGCTTCGTCAAAGCTTACTAAGCTATTTGCTCCCGTTACCACATTGATGGTAATGGTATAATATCCGGCGTCGGCAATACTCCAGTTTCCAGGATCAGGATCGCTCTCTGTGGCCCTGAAGAACAAGCTGCCATCGTTGATACCGTACTGTGGAGCCCATTGCCCCAGGGTAGTCAGGAATTTGAAAGACCCGGCATTGAAGAACCCAGTGTAGGTGTACTCAAAGTCTCCGTTGCGGAAGGCCAGGGTAGCGGCCGTGTTGACCCAGCCCCCGGCCGTAGCATCTCCCACCATGAACACCCGGTTGGTGGTGCTGCGGAACTCTAGCCCTAGGGTAGAGGTGTTGATGATCACCAAGTATTCACCAGCTTCAGCTGGGCTAGGAATGTTGGGGCCACCCAGCACTACACCACCAGCACCATCAGTTCCAAACTCATCGTTGGTGTCCCAGTCTTGAGTAGTAACAATTTTGAACTCCTGATTGGCTTCGGTGAAGGTGATCCGCAAGGCAAATAGCTCGTCGCTCACCTTGGTCATCTGTGGAGAGGCACCAATGTCCCATCCTTGGAAAGCACCAACGGCGTACAACGTCTCGAACAGCGCTACCTCTTCGTAAGAAAAGGTGAGGTTCTTCACGTCGAAAGTGAACTCGTACAAGCCAGCCGCAGGAGGGCCTACCAAGTTGGGGGCTCCACCAGCAGTAGTGGGGTTGCCATTTTCGTCTACACCGAAGGCAATGGCTGTACTCCAGTCTTGGGTGCTCACAAATTTGAACTCCTGGTCAGCTTCGGAAAACTCTACCCGCGCCGTGAAAACAAATCCGTCGTTGGCATCCTTGGTCATAGCCGGAGCATTTTCAATGTCCCAGCCGTTGAATGCCCCTACCATAAACATGGTCTCAAACTCAGGCAACGGCTTCACAAAGATGGTCACCGATGAAGTGGACATGTTGCCGTTGATGTCTGTTACGGTAACCTCCAAAGTGTGGTGGCCCGTATCAGCTTGCAAAGGCAGTGCAAAAGCGTTGTCACCGGTAGCGTCAAACGAGAAAGCCGTTAGGCCTTGCATGCTGCGGGTTTCTGAGTAGTCCAAACCGGAAATCTCCACCGTCAAACTGCTAAGAGCAAAGTTGTCCGATACAGATACGTCAATTTCCAGGTTGTCACCAGGGAAAACCTCAACGCTGTCCGTAGGAGCAGCAATAGCAATGATGGGGTCTTCGTCGTCACCACCAAAGTTGATGACTACGCTGCTCGATGCCTCGTTGGTAGATCCATCGGTTACTTTGATGTTTACCACCTGGCGCTCATCCAGATTTACATTCTCTGGAATGGTGATGGCGTAGGAGATATTGAAGTTTGCTGCCGAATCAAGGAAAGTAGTATCTACTCCCCAGTCTTCCTTCCAAATCCGGATAGAGCCCAGACCTTGGTCGTCGGTAGCAGAACCCGTAATCGTGATTTCATCACCAGGAGCAAAAGTATCTCCCTCTGCGGGCCCCGTGATGGAAATCTCTGGGGCTACAATGTCAGGATTCAATTCTTCGATCACAGGGTCACAGGCCGTGGTCATTAGCCCAAAGAGCCCAGCCCAGATCCAAAGTTTATTGTTGAATTTCATTTTGTTTTCTGTCTAGGTCTTACTCTTCAAACAAACTCGCCGCCAAGTCCAACGCCTCAGTTTCGGCGCTGCCATCCGCATTGCGGAATAGTACCTCCAGGCTGGTGATGTCGATTCCAGGGAATGACAAGCTGGGGATAATGGCTTTTTCGAAAGATCCGTCTCCGGCATCATTCATACGTCCCTCCAGGACTTCTGAGCCATTGGCTGTCAGGGTAAAGAATACCTCCGTGGCGGTTTTCAGCTCCTCCACTTCCGTTCCTACTGGGAAGAAGGAGAAGGTAACCACATCGTCTACGGTATAAGCAGTAGGGAAACTTGTTTTCTCAATCACTACTTCGGCATTCGGGTCTACAGGTACGGCCACAAAGTTTTCGCCTCCTTCATCCCTGGCAGACTGGTCCCAACTTCCGTTGTTGTTGAACAGATAGTTGATCTCGGTCAGGGAAGTAGAAGGATCTACTCCGTAGTATTCAGCCGGGATGTAGTCAATCTTGAAGAACCCATTGCCGATGTCAGTAGCCAAAGTCTTAGGATCAGAGCCTGCGTCTACTACGTTGTTCCAAGTGTTGATTCCGCTGTGCATGGCAGGCTGCTGGCCTACCAGCTGGCCGGTTTCGCCACCACCATCGCTAAAGGCGCGGTTGGCATTCAGAACGATAGAAAACGGACGGTCCGCAGAGAAGAGCAGAGGACGGAAATCCGTGATGACTGTAGATAGATTTGAAATGTCATACAACACAATTGCATTACCATTTGCCTCTTCGAAGTTATCCGTCTGGGCAGATCCATCCTGGGTTTTCAACAACCCAAAAATCTGGGTCACGTTAGCCGCTTCCTGTCCGTAAAACTCGGTGGGTACCATGGTGAAGCTCCACACATTGCCTTCCACTTGAGTCAGCGCCATGTGGGCTGGGCTATTGGTCCATTCTCCGTTGCCCATGGCTGGGTCAGAAGGACTCCAAGTCCACAAGTACAGGTCGCCAGTGTTATCCAGGTCCGTACCCGTTACATCAAAGTATATAGTTACTTCCTCATCCGGCAAAAAGATAGCCGGGTCAGTCCATATTTCATTAATAGCGCCTTCTGCCAGGGCCGAAACCGTGCCGGCTACCAACAGAGACAAGCCTAATATGATTCGTTTCATAAGTCGTTTCTGATTAGTTGGTGGCCTTTTCAAATACATATACATAGCTCAAAACCAGCTCATCGCCATTGTAGCGCTCAAACCGGAGTTCCAGGTTGAGGTCTTCTTGTGGCAAACGGTTCAAAGCAAACGTTGCTGAAGGCTCAGTACCTCCGGTGGCAGTCAGCTGCAATTCGGTAGGGTAGTCAGGGTCATCAAATGCCCAAGTACCCTCCGTTACTCCCACAAAATTGGGAGCCTCACCAGGGGTAACCGTGAAAGAACCTGCTGACTCGAAATTGACAGCGTAGTCAAAAAAGCCAAACAGATTGGTTACATCTTTGCTAAAGTCAGGCTCTTCCAAGTCCATTTTTATTTCATCGATTTGGGTAACGGAAACAATGTTCCAGCTACCCTCCAGACCAGCTACCCGGTCTAAGGGTTCACCGATAGGAGCGAAGGGTTCAGGACGACAACCACCCACTGCCAACGCCACGGTAAACGCAAGTATCAAGACTTTTTTCATCGTATTGGTGCGTTTTAGAATTAACATCCCCCTTCAGGGTTCATATTGAAATTATCCGATTGCTCAGAAGCCGGGAATTGCAATACCAT
>JBCBHI010000097.1:0-10107 GCA_038525885.1 Bacteroidota bacterium | reverse complement strand
GAACTCGTAATCGTACAGGAGGGCGGCCCCACCGATGGCGGTCATGGCCAGACCGATCCAGGCGCAGGCATTGAACACCGAGGTGGGATTCTCAGGACGCTCCTTGATCCACATACCCATAAAGATGCCTTGCAGGATGAATGAGAACCAAGGGAAGACGGCAAAGTACACGGTCCAGTTGGCACCCCATAGTAGCTCCAGCGGATAGTCGATGGCCGGAATGCCCACGGAGATTCCTCTTACGAAGGGGGTCACAATCATCATGGCGATGGCCAATGCCAGTGGAATCCACTTGTTGATGAAGAGGCGCTGTAGTAGCCCCATGAGCAATAAGCATACTCCGGCTAGCTGCAGGATGTCACCGGTCTTCACCAAGTGAAGATACTGACCGAAGGTAAGGGGTGCCTCCCAGCCGTAGGCCGCCACAAAGTTGTCAGGCGCAAAGCCAAAGACGATGGGCACCACAAACTTGAGGACGTTCATGAGGTAACCCAGTCCTAAAATCATGAGGCCACGCAGGGCCGAACGTTTGGGCGTAGAACGACGCGAAAGGGTGAAGGAGATCCCCATGGCAATGAGGAACATGGGCGTGGCATGGCCCAACCACTCGATGAAGCGGCCCGCGGCGGTTTCGGTTTGGGCGTAGGTGCTGCCGTACATCCAGATGGTGTGGATGGTGACCAAAAAGAGCACGCTCATTCCACGCGCTAAATCGACGGCTAATAGTCTTGGTGCTTGTTTCATGTTGAATAAGAATTCAGAAGCCAGAAGTGAGAAGCGAGAAGGGTTTTCAACTTCTAACTTCGATTTTTTTGGTTTTAATGCTGGTTCGCTATTGCATGGCGAACCCATTTTGGAAGGGCATTTAAAATGCCCCCGCCAAGGTTTCGATCTCATCCGGAGATGCTTAAAAAGAAGCGGGTAGTCAGAAGTGGGAAGCGAGAAGTGCTATCTCCTTGTCCCTTGTACCTCGTCCCTTGTCTTTCCTTTATACTTAGCAATTGGATTCTCCAGCGTTCCCGCAAACTTCAGACTGTTGATGGGGTCGGCCAGGTTGAGCATCTGCTTGGTGTTGCTAAGCTGTAGGCGATTGAGGCAGCAGCGCAGGAAGGTAGGCTGGAACAGGTCCCAGCGGGCAAAGGCCTCGGCTAGCTCCGAGTGCTGCGCTTGGTACTCCCCTACTACCTCGGCTACTTGCTTCCAAAACACCGCTTCCGAACCCAGACCTTGGGTGGGCAACTGCGCCCCCAGAAACCGGAAGAAACAATCGAACACGTCCGTAAACAGATAGAGCAACTGCTGCTCGTCAGAGGTCTCTACATAGAGCCGTTGAGCGGCTTCGGGTAGGTCTTGCTTGGGGTCAAAGACGATTACCTCCTCGGTGATGTCCTTCATCAGGGCCCGCACGGGCACGTAGTTTTCGAACACCAGAATGAGGTTTTCGCCATGCGGCATAAACACCAGCCCGTACTGATAAAAACAGTGTAGCAAGGGCGTGAGGTAGGCTTCCAGGTACCGCCGCAGCCAAGCTTCTACGGTTAAGCCTGAAGCCTTGATCAGGCAGGATAACAACCCCTGACCTTCTGCATCCTGATGCAGTAAGGCGGCCATGGTCATCAAGGTTTGCCCTTCGGCAATCTTGGTGAGGGGGCTCTCCCGCCACAGGGCGGCCAGCATCTTGTTGTTGATGTGGCTGCGGCCCAAGGCCGCAAAATCCGGATGGCGGTAGCCTACCGTGGCCACCTCGCCCAGCATGTCAAACTCACGGGCTTGCAGGTACCGGTCCTGGCCCAGCAAGTCAGTAATCCACTCGGTAATGGGTGGCGTACTGGCCATGTAGTAGGCAGACAGTCCCCGCATGAAGCCCATGTTGAGGATGCCCAATGCGGTCTTGGTGTAGTAGTGCGCTGGCTGGTCTACATTGAACAGACTGCGAATGCTCTGCTGGGCCGAATATTGATCGGGCCCTTGGCCCAAGTACACCAGATGCCGGCGGTGCAGTTCGGCGGCAAAGCCGGTAGCGATCTTATTTTCCCACTGCCAAGGATGTACGGGCATCAGCAGGTAGTCCTCCATCCGCAAACCTTGTGCTTCCAGCTCCTTTTCAAACTGAGCCAGCGTGTCGGTTCCCAGCGCTTGGGTAATCACCTGACGGTAGCTTAAGCCCTTAATGGCGGTAAACTGGGCAAACTCACGGTGCGCGGCTACCCACACCAACGGGAAAGGCTGGCCTGCCTCCGGTGCATAGCGATGGAAATCTTGCGCCCCAAAACCCAAACGACCACTATTGGCCACAAAGACAGGGTGCCCTTCGAACATGGCGTGTTCGATCTCCTGAAAATCCGCATGAATCAGGTCTGCTGCCGAGGCGGTGATCCGCCCTTGCTTGTATAACGCACTGTGTAGTGTGCTGGTAATCTCGTCCAGATAGGTAGCCAGGAACTCGTCTGGCAACCCCAAAGCCGCTTGAAATTCCTGAATGAAAGCCGTGGCCTCCACGGGCTGCGGGCCGGACACGGTCATCTTTACCAAGCTCTCAGGTTGTACCTGCCAATGGTCCAAAGCTTGGCGCTCGGCTTCAAATCGGTACCGGGCTTCCCCTTCTGGCGTAGTGATATAGTATCCTGAGCTATCAGCCATGCCCTCAGGGCTTAGCAATCGCTCGTGGGTAAACTCCCCAATGGCCTTGGCCACCAGCCAGCGGTTGGCGCGGTCCCACGCTTCGGGCTGCGGCCGGTAGTCGGGGCCTGAAATACCCTCCGGTGAAGCGGTGGCCTGCGCATAGTCTGCCCGGGTGCAAACGGCCAGGTGGGCTCGCTTGTGTGACAAATCCAGGATCTGCTGATAGCGGAACCCCGCCCGGCGGTTGAGCGCATGAATTTTCGCATTGCGAATGTCGGGTTCTACCACTATGCGTTGGGTAGTAGCCTCGGCAAAGAGGTATTCCAATATGGTGCTAAACACCGCCCAGGTGAAGCCGGATACCTTGCGGTTGGGCGGCCCCACCAGCACATGCATACCTCGGTCGCCGGGTTGCACTTCGTAATGTTCTGCCAGTGGGTCGGTAGCCGGATCGTACGCTTCCATGAGGAAGGCGGGCTTGCCGTTCAGTTCGCCGAGCAATACCTCGTAACCCGGCCGACTCAGCAGCTCCTCGTAGGTGCGAACCACTTCTGCCAGGTTGGAATTTTGCAAGCCCCAGTACTGCGCATAAGGCTGGGTAACCCAGGTATGCAACAAGGGGCAGTCTTCGGGCACCCGAAAGGGGCGCAGGGTGAAGGTACCTAGCTCAGCCACGGTGCGCGAAAAGCGCTCGGAAGTGGAATCAGAAAGGGGAAATAACGTTTCCATCAGGGTAGCAGCGCTTCAGTAGTTTGATAAGCCGCGAGTGGATTCTCTAGCGTGCCGTGAAATTGTAACAAGGCCACGGGATCGTCCAGGTCAATCATCTGGCGATTGTTCTGGATCTGTAGGCGGTTCAGGCAGCTAAGCGTGAACTCTCCCGCAAACAGATCATACTGCGCGAACTTCTCTGCCAACTCAGGAAACTGTGCCTGATAGGCGCGGATGGCTTCTGCCAAGGTGGACCAAAAGGCGCCCTCAGGCATGGTTAAATGCTCCATGAGCAGGGGCACCATAAACCGGAAGAAGTCGTCGAAAATATCCGTGAAGACCGAAAGCAACTTCACGTCCTCGGGCACCTCGGCATACATCCGCTTCAGCGCCTCGGGCAGTTCCACAACCGGACTCAGGATGCAAGCCTCCTCGGTGATGTCTTTTAGCAAGGCGAATACGGGTACGTGGTCTTCCATTACCAGAATCAGGTTTTCACCGTGGGGCATAAACACGAGGTCGTACCGATAGAAACAATGCAACAGCGGCAACAGGTAGGCCTCAAAATAGCGGTATAGCCAGGCTTCCGGCGCCAGGCCACTGGCTTTGATCAGCTCGGTAAGCAGAGAATTACCGGCATCGTCTACGTGGAGCAGGGCGGCCATGGTCATGGCCGTTTGGCCTTCCTTTACCTGCGACATGGGACTCTCACGCCACAGCGAAGCCAGCATCTTGTTGTAATCGTTATGCGGGCCAAATTCCTCAAAGTAGTCGTTGCGGTAGCTCACGGAGGCCACCTCGCTCAGCATACGGAACCCGTTGTCCTGTAGATAGCTATCGTTGTACAGCAGCTCCTCTAGCCAGCGGGCCATCACCGGAGCAGTGCCCAGGTAGTAGTGCGGCAGACCGCGCATAAAACCCATATTGAGGATACTCAGGGCTGATTTGGTGTAAAATTTCTCTGGGTGACTGTTGTTGAAGAGTGTGCGAATGGACTGCTGCGCCAAGTACTGGTCGGGCCCGTAGCCCAAACACACCAAATGCTGCTGGGCAATCTCTCCGGCGAATACGGAGCTCAGCTTGTTGAACCACTGCCAGGGGTGGATGGGCAAGAAGAGGTAGTCCTCCGGGTTTAGCCCTTGCCCTTTTAGCACCTCGTTGAAACGATTCCGGGTAGCCAGGTCCAGCTCCTGGGCCATCGTTTTCTCATACGGTAAATCCTCCAGCGCTGAATACACCGCCTTGCTCTTGTGCCCGGCCAGCCACAGCAGCGCAAAGCTATTACCCGCCTCTGGCGCGTAAGCCCGGTAGTCCCCACTGTCAAAGCCAATCCGGCCGTTATTCGCCACAAAACAAGGGTGCCCTTCGGTCATCGACTGCTCAATGGTTTGGAAGTCCGCCTGGGCAAGTTCCTGGGCTGTAGGGTTACCCTTGGCCATTTTATACACTGACCCTTGCAGGGTACTGATGATCTCTTCCAGATAGGTAGGTAGCTGGCGGTCGGTGATGCCCAAGGTCTCTCGAAACTCCTTGATAAACAATACAGCATCTACCGGTAGAATAGCCTCTCCCTGCCATTTCTCGATGGTATTTTCTTTGATCCACAGGTGATTGAGCATCAACGCTTTGGCCTGAAAGGTATAGTACACCTCCTCGGTCACATCCAGGCGGTAGGTTTGCCAACCGTGGGTAGGCTCATCGAGGGCTTTCGGTGCGAGTAGCCGCTCGTGGGCAAACTCCGTGATGGCCTTTTTTACCAACATTCGGTTGGCCCGGTGCCATCGTTCCGAGGTGAGGTGGGTCACCGCTTGCTGTGGCGATACCGTATTGTCAATCGTATTCATGGGACTTCTTCTTCTTGATTGGGGATTTCGCAGGGCCTCCGCATACGAAGCAGGGGTATGAAAGGCCAACTGTGCAGTTTTGTGGGGCAGCTCTACTACGGCTCCCAGCACAAAACCCAGGCGCTCACAGAGCGCAAACATTTTCTTATTCCGCAGGTCCGGTTCTACCAGCACCCGCTGTACGTTGCCAGGCTGGTAGGTATAGTCCAGTGCAGCCCTAAACATGTACCAGGTAAAATGCGGCACTCCAGGCTGAGTGGGCGGGGCCATCATCAGATGAATACCCCGGTCTCCGGCAGCTACGGGATAATATCCAGCAATGAGGTCCTGAGCCGGGTCATAACTTTCCAATAGAAAAGCCGGTTTGCCCTCAAACTCACCCACAAAGATCTGGTAGTGGTCCGGTTCCAATAACCGAACATATTCTTGCTGAACCTGAGCCAAAGTACTACCCTGCATACCCCAGAAATAGGCGTATTCCAAGTTCACCCATGGGTGAAGCCAGGCGGCATCGGCCACCGGATCAAAGCGCCTTAGGGAAATCTCTCCAAACTCAGGATATTCCACCCGGAAGAGCACTTCTGGCCTTTCAGGATGCGGTCGTAAGGGGGAGGATTCGGACATGACTCAAGTAGTTTCAATTGTAGGTGAGTTACTCGCAGAGGCAGTGGTCGGGCCGGCCTTTTGCAACGAAGAGAATCGGTCCGACCCGGATTGCCCCTTCCGCACCATAAAGAGCAACACTAGCAGCCCCAGAGAAACCAGCAAGCCTACCAGGGCCGCCGGGAAAGGAATGCTAATCCCCCAGGTGTCCACCAGCCAACCGGTAGCGAACGAAGCCAGGAGTACCCCTAGGTTTTCGAAGAAATGAATCTTGCTGTAATCGGTGCTGTAATTTTCCAAGCTGCTGCCTTCCACCAGCAGCAGGTCCAGCCGGACACTGCCCTGAAACAAAGCCCAGCCATAGAAAGCCCGACCCAGGATCGCCGTACCGGGTAGTGGGATGCTTTGTAAGGCCATCCCGGCTCCGGCCAACAGCAGAGCGGCTAACAGCGCCTTGGCGGTGGATTGTTTGGAAGGATACCGGGCATTGTACACCAAAGCCAGTAAGGCGAGTACCGCCGGGATGGCATACACCGCCCCGGACACCATCTCGCTATCATACACCGAAATGTTTTCCCAATACCGGGCAAAGAAGGGCCGGGTAAGGAAGTCGCTAAAGTACACCAGCCCCGTAATAAGCCCCAGCCGGAGGATGAAACTCCAGGGGGTAGCCGCTCGGTCCGAAGCGGGAGTAGGATCCGTGAGGCGACGGGTATCATACTGAGTACTGCGAAGCAGGTAAAAGCTCAGCAACATCATCAGACCGTCGCCCCCTGCCATGATGAGGAAAGCCGAGGCCGGAGTCACGTAGGTGAGCATAGCCCCTCCCAAAACCGCCCCCAAAATACCGCCCAAAGGCACCAAGGCGGCCAGGGTCCCAATCAAGCGCTCGTGGCGCTCCACGGGTTCCAGTTTGAGGGTGTAGGGGTAGATGAGTAGGTAACTGCCTTTGAAAAACACCATTACCAACGCCGCCGTCCAGAAGGCGTGGTAGGACTCCGTTTTGTAGCAAAACAGGGCCAGGAGTCCGGCTATCGCCTGAGTACCGATCAGCAAGTGTAGTTCTGCCACCCGCTTGCTCACCCAAGCCCAGAAGGGGAAGGCCACCATCACCACGGCACACAGCGCCGCAAAGTAGTTGCCCACCGCCGTAGGATGCGTGACCCCAAACCGCTCCGCAAAAAACTGCGGATAGAACGGATGCAGTAAGTAGTCACTTACCACCGCAATGAAGGTCATACACAGCATGAAGCGCGTGAGCGGTCGCATGGCCATTCGGCTAGGCATGAGGTGTAGGTTCAGGATTCAACCAGTCCGCCGGTATACTTTCCTCGTCGCTTACACCAAACTGCTGGAAGGCGATCTTCCGCTCGATGGGGTACACCTCACGGCCCGTCAACTCACGGATCAAGGTGGCATTGCGGTAGGCACCCATACCCAGATCCGGCGCACAGAAGCCGTGGGTATGCAGCTCTCCATTCTGCACATATATTTCGTCCCCTGCCTGGTCTATGGCGTAGTGGCGGTGTGCTTGGTACCGTCCCTTCTCATCCCAGCGAATACGATCCCGGATACCCTCCAGGAAGTCTGGGATGCGAGGCGCATAGCCCGTAGCCAATACCACACCTTCGGTAGCATGACGGAAATAGCGGTCCTGCTCCTCTTGGTGGAAGATCAGATCAAAGCCCTCACCCAACTGCTCCTTCTGCACCTGCACTAATCCGGAATTGGTACGCAGCTGTACCTTGGCGGTAGCGCCTTCTGTTTCGCGCATGTACAGATGATCGAAGATCTCCCCGATCAAGTCTCCGTTGATGCCCTTGTAGAGCGGCTTTTGCTCCTTACCTAAGCGGTCACGGGTCTCCATGGGTAAGCCGTGAAAGTAATCGATGTACTCCGGTGAGGTAATTTCCAATGTCAGCTTGGTGTACTCCATCGGGTAGAAGCGTGGGGAGCGCGTGATCCAATGCAGGTCGTAACCGTAGTCGTCTACCTCCTGCAGCAGGTCATAAAATACCTCGGCGGCACTCTGCCCACTACCCAATACGGTGATGGACTTTTGGGCCTGCAACCGCTCCTTGTGCTTCAGGTACGAGGCGCTGTGTACCAGATCACCCCGGTGGGGTTTGCAGCACTCCGGCACCACAGGCTCGGTACCCGTCCCTAGCACCAAACGCTTGGCATACAGCACCTGCAGGTCGTTGGTAGCTACGTCCCGAACTTCCAAAGCGTACCGACCTTGGAGCTCCTCGTAATGGATGTGCTCCACCCGCTTGCCAAACTGAATGTTGGGCAGTTGGGCCGCCGCCCACTGGCAATACTGGTTGTATTCCTTCCGCAGCACCAGGAAGTTCTCCCGAATGTAAAAGGAGTAAAGCCGACCCTTTTGCTTCAAGTAATTGAGCAGGCTAAAGCGACTCGTGGGTTCCGCCATGGTGACCAGATCTGCCATGAAGGGCACCTGCAGCGTAGTGCCCGGCACCAACATATCCGGGTGCCAATCGAAACTTGTCCGCTGCTCCAAAAACAGCCCGTTGAGGTCCTCGACAGGTTCGGTAAGGCAGGCCAGCCCCAGATTAAAGGGCCCTAAGCCAATGGCGATAAAATCGTAATTCATAATATAGAATTCAGAATACGGAAGTCAGAAAACAGAAGGATTTGAGATGACGGCCAATCCATTGACATGCAACAAGACCGTCATTTCTAGTTTATTGGATTCGTCAATCGTCCCTCGTCAATCGGCAATCCCTTGTCCCTCGTACCTTGTCCCTCGTACCTCCTATATCGCTCTCCTTCTTCCTTGATCAGTCCCAGGACTTCCAGCAGGTTGTCTATCGTCACCTTGGGGTTTAGCAAGGTGAATTTGAGATAGCGACGGCCGTGCAGACGGGTAGCGGCTACCGAAGCTTTGCCTTCGTTGAAGAGGGTAGTTTTGATATGCAGATTGATGGCGTCGTGCTCGGCCTCATCCGTCACGCCAGGGGCCAGGTAGCGGAACACCACCGTGCTTAGCTCCGGTATGTGGGCCGCCTCAAAGTGGGGGTCCTCCACCAAATAAGGATGGATGGCTTGGGCCAGCCGGTGTACCTGTTCCAGCATGGCACCAAGCTCCTGTTCACCTACCACTTTCAGGGTCATCCATAATTTCAGGGCATCAAAACGACGGGTGGTCTGCATCGACTTATCCACCAGGTTGGGTTGCTCCTCGTTTTCCGTTTCCAACGGATTGAGGTAGTCCGCATAGTGCGATACGTAGCGGAAATGGGCTTTGTCGCGGACCAAAAAGGCGCTACTGCATACGGGCTGGAAGAGCGTTTTATGGAAATCCACCGTAACCGAGTCCGCAAACTGAATACCTTCAAAGCGGGGGCGGTGGCTGTTGGTGAGCACATAGCAACCGCCGTAAGCGCCGTCTACGTGGAACCACAACTGGTTTGCTCGGGTGATTTGGGAAATACGCTCCAGTGGATCAAAGCTACCGTAGTCGGTAGTACCAGCAGTGGCTACCACCGCAATGGGGATATTGCCCTTGGCACGCTCGCGCTCCAAGGCATGTTCTAGCGACTCGGGCCGCATGCGCATCTGGCTATCCGAAGGCACCGAAACCACCGCCTGGTAGCCCATCCCCAACAGGGCGGCGTTTTTCTTCACGCTGAAGTGCGCCTTATCTGAGCAGAAGATCCGGAAACGGCTTACCTCCTCAGTCCAGCCGCCTTCCTTCAAATTCACGCCATAGTGAGCATAGGCGTAGTGGTCGCGGGCCATGAGTAGTGCCATCAGGTTGCTTTGCGTACCCCCACTAGTGAATACACCGTCCGCACGGAAACCCAACTGCAAATGCTGGGTGATCCAGCGAATCATCTCCTGTTCTATCAGGGTAGCCGAAGTACTTTGATCCCAGGTTTCTATGGCCGTATTAGCTGCTGAGGCAATCAGGTCACCTACCAAAGCAGGCAATACTACGGGGCAGTTGAGGTGCGCCACGTAGCGTGGGTGGTGGAACCGGATGGCGTGATCCAGGTACACCTCTTTTAGCTCGGCCAAGGCGTCCTCCATAGACATTGTCCGGTGGGGATTGGGCTGAATCCGGGAGCGCAGGGCTTGCAAATCTGCCGCCGGCGCACCGTCATAAAAGTGGTCAGTTTCCATATAAGTACGCAGGTAATCCATCGCTAATTTGATGGATTGCTGGTACTGATCTTGGCTCTCGCCGTCATAGCAAAACTGGCCGACGGTGGGGCTTGGGGAAAGTGTAGGTATATCTATTGGCATGGGACCGAAACGTCTTGTTTTGTAGAGCAAAACTAGGGTCGGTTTCCACGCCCGT
>JBCBHI010000096.1:0-10218 GCA_038525885.1 Bacteroidota bacterium | reverse complement strand
CTACTCCTGCCTCTCCTCCACTCAGCTGGTGATCTTCGCCTTGCTGCTTATCTCTCAAGGAATATTCGCCCAGAACACCCCCTACGGCAAGGAGCCATTGGCCCACACCTTCAGCATTGTAGCCTACGATCCTGAAACCAAAGAAATGGGGGTAGCGGTACAGTCTCACTGGTTTAGTGTAGGCACCTTGGTGAGCTGGGGAGAGGCAGGAGTAGGTGTGGTAGCTACCCAATCCTTCGTAAATCCCATGTACGGCACCCAAGGGTTGGCATTGATGAAAAACGGGCTCAGTGCAGAACAGGCCTTGGAAGGTTTGATTGCCAATGATCCTGGAGAAGCCGTAAGGCAGGTAGCCATGATAGACGCAGCAGGCAATGTAGCAGCCCACACGGGGAGCAATTGCATTGCTGAAGCAGGACACTACATAGGCGAGAACTTCTCCGTACAGGCCAATATGATGACCAATGCCACTGTATGGCCGGCCATGGCCAAGGCTTATGAAGAAGCCGAAGGAGACCTGGCAGACCGCATGATGGCTGCCCTGGAAGCAGCACAGGCTGAAGGAGGCGACATCCGTGGGAAACAATCCGCCGCGCTACTAGTGGTACAGGGCGATGCCACAGGATTCCCCTGGGTAGACCGAAGCATTGATATTCGCATCAGCGATTCTCCTACTCCACTGAAGGAACTTCGCTGGCAGCTCACCGTAGCGAAAGCTTACGACTACATGAACGCTGGGGACTACTATGTAGAGGAAGGGGAGTTTGAGAAAGCCATGGAAGCTTATGGCACGGCCGAGAAGATGTTTCCTGACAACAAGGAGATGAAATTCTGGCACGCAGTAACGCTTGCCAACATAGGTGAAATGGAGGAAGCCCTCAAGCTGTTCAGCGAGGTGTTTGCTGCCGATGGTGAGAATTGGCGAACGCTGATAGACCGCCTGGTTGCCCCGGGGTTAATTACCGTCTCTGAGGAGGATCTGAAGCGAATTCAGCAGGTGAAGTAGTAAGCAGGAACCGGATTTACCGAATCCCCCGCATTCGGGTTCGAACTTCTAGGTGTTCGATTCTGTTTCCTGTCATCGCAATAGATTACGCATGAAAAGGGCTACCTTTGCGGCGCAAAATCAAAAAGGACTGGTGTGAAAACGAA
Source organism: Bacteroidota bacterium (assembly GCA_038525885.1). Classification (GTDB taxonomy): domain Bacteria; phylum Bacteroidota; class Bacteroidia; order Cytophagales; family Cyclobacteriaceae; genus DMST01. The sequence continues at coordinate 9,066 of JBCBHI010000096.1, read as the reverse complement.
GGGACGTACACAGGATAAGGTGAACATCGTAACACTGGGTTGTAGTAAAAACCTGGTGGACTCTGAGGTGATGCTTACCCAACTAAAAGGCAACGGTGTGGAAGCCACACACGAGGCTAAGGAGGACGATGCCAACGTCATTATTGTGAATACCTGCGGGTTCATAGATAATGCCAAGCAAGAAAGCATCGACACCATACTGCAGTACTCTGAAGCGAAGGAGGAAGGCCTGATTGATAAGCTATACGTTACGGGTTGCCTCAGCCACCGCTATAAGGATGACCTATCGGTAGAGATTGAAAATGTAGATGCCTGGTTTGGCACTATGGAGCTACCCATGTTGCTGCGCAAATTCAATGCAGACTACAAGCATGAGTTGATTGGAGAGCGGATACTGACAACCAGCAACCACTACGCCTACCTGAAAATTTCTGAAGGCTGCGATCGCCCTTGCAGCTTTTGTGCCATCCCCCTGATGCGCGGTGGGCATAAATCTCGCCCGATTGAGGAACTGGTAATGGAGGCTGAAAGCCTGGCACGGCGTGGCACCAAGGAGCTACTGTTGATAGCCCAAGACAGCACCTATTACGGATTGGACCTGTACAAGAAACGTAACCTAGCAGAGTTGATGGCTCGGCTGAGTGATGTGGAAGGCATCGAGTGGATCCGTTTGCACTATGCCTTCCCCACGGGCTTCCCCATGGACGTATTGGACGTGATGGCCGAGCGGGACAACATTTGCAACTACCTGGACATTCCTCTGCAACACGGAGCCACGGATATGTTGCAACACATGCGCCGGGGTATCACCCGAGAGAAAACTGAGAAGTTGGTAGATACCATTCGTCAAAAAGTACCCGGCATTGCTCTGCGCACTACGTTGATCGTGGGCTACCCGGGGGAAACCGAAGCTCACCACCAGGAAACACTCGAATTTGTAAAAAGAAGCCGGTTCGATCGATTGGGTGTGTTTACCTATTCGCACGAGGAGCAAACCCATGCATATAACTTCGACGATGATGTCCCGGAAGAGACTAAACAAGAACGCGCCGGCTCCGTTATGGAGTTGCAGGAGGGTATCTCCCAGGAATTGAATCAAGCGAAGATTGACAAGACCCTAAAAGTGCTGATTGACCGCAAAGAGGGCGAGTATTTTATTGGACGAACGGAGCATGATTCGCCAGAGGTAGATAACGAGGTGCTGATACCCGCCGCCGAACATTACCTGCGTGTAGGTGACTTTGCCAAAATCAAGATCACCGACGCGACGGAATTTGATCTGTACGGAATCCCCGTTGCCTAACCTATGACTGTAGAATGTATCCCGCTGGAGAAGACCCATGCTTTCTCCAGCCTTTTTTTGGATTACTTAGCCGGTAAGCCGGAACTTTCTTCATTTTATCACCGTCGGCCAGAGCTGGATAGCATCTCTGCCCAAATCGAAGAAAAAAGCCAACAATTTCCTCAAGCTCAACGAGACACCCTGGTCTCCGTGCTTCAGTCACAATACGAAGGGCTTGAGGTGACCGAGGCCGTAAAAACCAACCTACAGGCCCTTGCTGATGGCAAGACCTTCACGGTGACCACCGGGCACCAATTGAACATCCTTACGGGCCCGCTGTATTTCATCTTCAAGATAGCCACGGTAGTGGACGCTTGCCGTACCCTAGCTGAGAAGCATCCAAGGTACAAATTTGTGCCCGTATACTGGATGGCCAGTGAGGATCATGACCTGGCAGAAATCAACCATGTGCACCTATTTGGGCGCAAGCTTACCTGGGAGACTTCCCAAACTGGGCCGGTAGGCAGGATGTCTACTGAGGGACTGGACAAAATGATGTCCGAAATACAGGAAAGACTACCCGTATTTGAAAAGGCTTACAACAATTTTGATACGCTGGCGGATGCCGTACGCTGCTACGTAAACGAACTATTTGGTGAGCACGGCGTGGTGGTGATAGATGCGGATCATCACGACCTAAAGCAGGCGCTTATTCCTGTGATCAAGGATGATGTGCTTCATCATAATGCCAATGACCTTGCTGAGAACGCCAGCAAGCAACTTGGGGACCTGGGCTACAAAACACAGATCTTCCCCAGGAAGATCAACTTCTTCTACCTGGAACCTGGCCAACGAAACCGGATTGTTCGGGAAGGTGATACCTGGCAGGTTCTCAATACAGAGAAAAGCTTCTCTGAAGAGGAGCTTCTAGAAGAAATATCCGCCAAGCCGGAGAACTTCAGCCCCAATGTGGTATTGCGCCCGCTCTATCAGGAGTTGATATTACCGAACCTAGCCTATATAGGCGGCCCTGCAGAGGCTGCTTACTGGTTACAGTTGAAAGGGGTTTTCGATCACTTTCAGGCTCCTCTACCCTTAATCATGCCACGCAACTTCGGGGTACTCATGAACAAACGCACCCACGAACGCGTGGACGCTTTGGGCATGACGGTAGCAGATTTCTTCCGGGAGGAACGGGATATCGTCAATGAATTTGTGGCTAGCCATTCACAGTCTGAGCTATCCTTGCTGGACGAGAAAAACCGCATCCAGGAAGTATTCACTCAGATAAAGAATAAAGCTACCGAGGTAGACCCTACTCTGGAAGGGCGTATAGGCGCACACTTATCGGATGTGTTGAAAAATGTGGAGAAGCTGGAGAAGAGGCTTGAAAAGGCGGAGAGAGAAAAGCACGACAAGAGTGTAAAGCAGATACAGACGATTAAGTCCAAAATGTTCCCCAACGGATCACTGCAAGAGCGGCATGATAACTTCTTGAATTTCATCTTACCCAACCCTGAGTTGATCACTCAATTGGTGGAGGGTTTTGATGCCTTCAATTATCAGATGTACGTCTTCAAGGAGTAATTATCTAGCCATACAGAAAGGGAATCAAGCAGGAAAATTGAGGCTTGGTTCCTTTTGTAGAACCTGTTTACTACTTCGTGTTTTAACACCGAGAAAAACAGAGTTATCAGAGGTTTTAATAAAACCCCTTGTGGTCTCTGGTCATTCTTTGAGTGCTTGGTGTTCCTCCTTTTTACCGCCTTGCCTTATTAAATACCCAGGTTTTCGACCTGCCCCCTTAGAAAGCCTTTTTAAGACTTAGGTACGTTGATTACCAACTGTTGCCCTGGCTGAATTCGGTCAGACGAAAGGCCGTTCAACTCTTTGATTCTGGCAATTGAAAGCCCTTCGTATTGCTGGCTGATAGACCACAGAGAGTCTCCTGACTGCACTACATGGACGGCGGTCCCTTCTGGTATGGAGCGTGAGGGTGAACGATGCGTATGGGCAACCGTCGTTTGCCGAGCGGGAACATTCTGATTGGGCAAAACCCAAATATTAAGCTTCTGACCTACGTAGATGGTGCTACCCCTAATCCCGTTCCACTGGCGCAGGTCCCCTAACCGAACCCCGTAGTTTTCGGCGATACGGCCCAACACATCTCCATTACGCACCCGGTAAACAAGCTTCTCGCGACCATAGGTACTACCTAAGGTGTTTCTAGCCAAATACTCCATCCGCTCTCGGTTTTCCGTTTTTGCCATGAGCAAAATGGAGTCTTTATGCATCGTAAATAGCGGCATAAGATCTGCTGGCAGATGGATGGTTTGTAACTTCAGGTAATCCGCGGTAACACCGTGCTTAAGGCCCGGATTGAGCGCTTCCAACTCGTCAGCACACAAGTTGAGATGCCTGGCTACGGTAGGCAGATTCACAAAATGATCCGCGGTGAATGATTCGGTATCCCAGGCATATTGGGATGCTGCCGGGATGAGGTTATGCTGGGGCGCATAATGGTAGGCGTACATCACCGCCACAAACTGAGGAAGATACCCGCGTGTTTCGCGAGGCATGTACCGGTAGGCTTCCCAAAAGGTTTTCTTACCACTCCTACGCAGCGCCTTGCGCACATTACCAGGCCCCGCGTTGTAGGAGGCTATCGCTAGCTCCCAATCGCCGAAAATGGAGTAGAGCTGCTTCAGGTATCGGCAAGCGGCTTCGGTGGCCTTTTCCGGGTCCATTCGGTCGTCTACAAACCAGTCCTGATACAACCCAAAGTACCGGCCGGTGCTGGGCATAAACTGCCATAAGCCCATGGCGCCTACCCGAGACTGTGCACGGGGTACCAAACCGGATTCCACAATAGCCAGAAACTTCAACTCTTCTGGCAAACCATGTTCTTTCAGTTTCTTTTCGAAAAGAGGAAAGTACTTGGAAGTCTTTTCCAGGAAACCCCGGGTATAGTCCCGGTTACGAATCACGAAGTAGTCAACGAAGCCAAAAACACGGTTGTTAAAAGTGAGGGGCACTTCCCCTTCGATAGCCGCCAGGCGAGTGGCCACGGTATCGTATTGCACTTCGGGCACATAGTCATATGCCTGCCGCACTGTATCAGAATCCTCAGTTTGAGAATAGGCAAGTGGTGTACCTACCCAACTCAGCCCTATCAGGGCAAAGAATACGCGACTCATCTGCTTCATACCTCCAGAAATATGTATTGATCGCAATAACCACAAAAACCTTGCTAATCCTATCGCAACCACCAAGTCACAAGCATTGATTCTATTAAAACCAAAATTCCGAGAGAAAATCTTGATTAAGTGCAAAAACACCAAGGATTATTGGGGAAGGAAAATTCTGATTGACCTAGAGAAAATTGGGCATAAAAAAAGGATTCGGCGGCCAAACCGAATCCCCAAGGTCAAAAACTCAAAATAATTAGGACTAATGAAAATATAATCCGCAACAACACTGTAAATATAGGCAACGCGGCTCAACCCTGCAACGTGCTTCGTTATATTTTTTCAAAAAAACGATGGGTCATTCACTACGCAAGGCCTTGCTAGGGTTGGCTCGGGCCGCCTGCCAGGTTTGGTAACTTACAGTAGACCAAGCAAATAACCCTACCAGAAAGGCTGGCAATAAGTACGGTAAAATGCTAAACGGACTACGAAAAGGAAATTCTGCCAACCACAGTCTGTTGAATGCATACAACAAGGGCATGGCCAACAGGACCGCTAAACCCACCAAACGCAGGAACTCATGGCTGAGTAGTAGGAAGATTTGGCCGCCAGAGGCACCCAGCACCTTGCGGATGCCTACTTCTTTGGTTCTCTGCAAGGCCATATACGCCGCCAACCCTAGCAAACCTAAACAACCGATAAGCACGGCCAGCCCTGAAAACAAGGCGGTAATGGAACCCAACCGTTGGTCCTCGGCATACAAGCTGGCAAAGCGATCATCTAAAAAGGAATAGTCAAAGGGATTGCCCGGGAATGATTCATCGAACTGAGACCGGATGCTGCCCAGCACCGTCTCCATCTCGGCCAAAGTGTAGCTATCCGTTTTTACCTTGATACCATAGCGGCCTGCATCGGGAGAATAATGAAAGACTATGCCCTGAATGGCATTGTGCATAGACTCATGGTGATAGTCAGCTACTACGCCTATGATCTCCACAGCATCTCCATAAAAATTAGCCCATATCTTCTGCCCTACGGCATCCTCCGGGTTAGAATAGCCTAATCCTTCGCAGGCCGTGGCATTGATGATGATCCGCGAATAATCCCGGTCTGGTTTCAGCAGAAACCTCTCTCCTGCTAAAACGGGAAGCGAAAAGTGCTCGAAAAATCCATGATCCACCTCCGTCACACTTACTTCCACGGGAAATTCCCTTTCAGCATCCTCGAAGCTGAATAGCGCATTGCCATAATTGAACCCAATCCCTGGCATTCCGCCAGCTTGCGTAACACTCTCCACGTATGGGTTCTGGCTCAGCTGCTCATAAAAGGTGACTTTCCTCTGCTGAGCCAAGCTATCCAGTACCCGCGGTGCTTTCAGTACGATGTTCCGGTTGATGTCTATACCCAAAGGTCGGTTCCTCATGTACTGCACCTGCTGAAAGATGGTGAAAGTGCCCCCCAACAACACCACCGAAGTGGTGAATTGTAGTACCACCAAGAGCCGGCGTAGACTAAGCCCTTGCTTACCTCCTCTCCACAGGCCTTTGAGCACCTGGACAGGGCGAAAACCAGAGAGGATAAAGGCAGGATAGGCTCCACTAGCTACGGTGCCCAAGCCAATAAGCATTCCAAACCAAAGCAGATAGGTGCCGGGCTGATAGGTTAAGCTAGGCAAAAACTCTACGCTGGCATAGCTCTCTAAAAAGGGCGCAAACATCTGCACCAGGGTAATGGCAATCAGGGCGGCGACGCTGTTGAGCACTCCGGCCTCCATCAGGAATTGAAACACCAACTGCCCCCGGCCTGAGCCCAATGTCTTTCGGACTCCTACTTCACGAGCACGCTCCATAGCTCTGGCCGTAGCCAGGTTCACGTAGTTGATCCAGGCCAGAGCCAGAATAACCACCCCAATCCAGCCCAACAGCTTTATCAGGCCGGGATTACCGTAGGTACCGTGTTGCATCACCGCAGGGTCACCAGACAAGTACACATCGCTGATGGGTTGAAGCGAAAGAGACAATTGGGCATCTTCACCCTGATAGGTATTTATGAGCCCTATGCTAGCCTCTTCAATGGCCTGCGGGGTTACATCGTCTGCTATGGCTATGTAGGTAGTGAATGCACCCCAGCCTTGTATGTAGTTGCCCGCATTGTCTTCATGAAAAAGCCGGGTATTGGTGAATACCATGGAAATCGGCAATTGTGTATTCTCAGGCAACTCATACACAGCTGTAACGGTGTATTCTGTCACCCCAAACATATCCCTCAGGACCAGAGATTGGCCTAAAGCATCTTCATCACCAAAGTACTTTTTGGCTTGGCCCGTGCTCAAGGCTACCGAATAAGGGTCGGGCATAGGATGCCGACCGGCACGCATGGGCCAGGGAAAGAAGGAAAAGAAGGAGCTATCTGCGTAGATATAATAGTTTTCAGAAAAAGCCTGAGGCTGACTGTCATCCGCCACCTGTACCGTACCTCCCTGGCTAAACAGCCGTAGGGTGGCCTGCACTCCCGGCATATTCTCCTGCAAGGCCGGACCGTATATGGGTACGAGGCCAGCATTTTGCTCTCCATTGGTAAGATCATTCTCCAGCACACGATAGGCTCGGCTGGGAGTTTCTTGGTCATAGCTACGTTCAAATTGGACGTAGCTACCGATCACGAAAACGGCCGCCATTCCCACGGCCAGGCCTAGGATATTGATAAGACTATAGAAGAAGTTTTTGCGAAGAACTCGGTAGGCGAGCAACAATTGATTCTTGAGCATGGTAAAAGTCCCTTAGGTACGGCACTAAAAAGTCAAAGGGAGTGCCAATTGCCTAAACAACTCAAAATCAAGCGGATAGTTATTGCCCTTTTCAGGATTGTTCCCCTTTGGCACAAAGAGAATGTGCCAGTTTGAAACAGCAGGGGTTAGCGGTTGCGGTACTTGGCGCGGAAGTACACCTTCTGCATTTCGCGTTCCAGAATAAGTTCAGCCAGATCTCCGGCTACAGCATCAGGAGCACTAACGGACAGAATTTCGGTAACGCGTGATTCGGGCAGGTCCACACGGTAACATAGCTGAAGTAAGGCCTCCATATTCTCATCCAACAAATAGCGCACCCCTGATTCCAGCCAAGCTTTCAGGTCTTCCCAAGTCACTTGTTCCAAAGGATTGGGGGTAAGTCCCGCCCGCTGCAAGTGGGTTTCCAGCAGTTGGTAGCCTTCTTGTACCGATTCGGGAGTGTATTGCATAGCGGGTTATCTAATGAAGGAAGCTCGCTATGGATCATGCGAGCTTCTTTTCGGATGCCTTTTGGCAATGCCAAGGGCTAATTAAAGTCCTATATTATTATTGCAGGAATGGAAGAAAATGCCCCCATTATAACCTTGGGGAGTTCAAAACCATTATTCCTTATCAGCCTCCTTAGCGGAATCAGCAGCATCTTCTTTTGGCTCCTCAGCCGCAGGCTCCTCGGTTTCCTCCTCTTCTTCTTCGGTAAAACGCTCAGGGAAATGAGACAGGATAAGCTTGTACCAGCTTACCAACTTCTTCACATCGCTGGCATATACCTTATCCTCATCAAAGTCGGGTAGGATGTGACGTAGAAAGGCAAAAAGCTCATCATTATCAGACTTACTGTCTACACCAGGGTCGTCACCAAACTCCTCGTTGATCTTCATGAACACATCAGCCAAAGGCACCGAGCCTTCCTCGTCCATGGTGTAAATAGAAATCTCTTCCAGCACGGATACGCGCTGATTCATATTGGCTACCAGTCGTTTCTTCTTCGCGTCCAGCGACTCCAAAACCACCCCAGTCCGGGAGGGCTTTAATACTTTGAACAATCCACCTTTGCCACTGATGGCCGCAATGTCATTCAACTTCATACGATACTCGTTCGATATTATTGAGATTGCAAACTGTCGATAAAATTCAAAATATCCGCTCTTCCCTGCTTGGTTTCTGACGAAGAGACCATCATCATGGGCACCTCTTCCCAGGTACGCTTGAGCTCCCGCCTCATAGCAGCCATGCTTTGTTGCACTTTATTTCCATTCAGCTTATCCGCTTTGGTATAAATAAGCACCTGAGGTAGCCCTTGCTCTCCGAGCCAATTGATAAATTCCACATCAATCTTTTGGGGAGGTACCCGCACATCTATCAACACAAAGATGCAGGCCAGATTGTCACGGCCCTTCAGGTAGTCATGGATCATCGACCCAAATTTCTCTCGGAGGGTCTTAGACACCTTGGCGTACCCATAGCCCGGCAAGTCCACCAGATACCAACTTTCGTTCACCAGAAAGTGGTTGATCAACTGCGTTTTCCCCGGTTTGCCGGAGGTCTTTGCCAGTTTTTTCTGATTGACTAGCATATTGATCAGGCTACTCTTGCCTACGTTGCTACGCCCAATAAAGGCCACTTCCATCCTATTTGCCTTTGGTGGGCACTCGGCTAGCTTACTACTACTCTTTACAAACGTTGCTGACTTGATGGTCGGGCCTTGCATACCTTACTATTGAGATTTAGGATGCAAAGGTAAGGAAGCAAGTGGAGTTGAACAGATAAGATCAGTGTCCTATTCCCGAGGGGCAACTCGGAGAGAAGTA